>JADLGB010000196.1 GCA_020849535.1 Candidatus Hydrogenedentota bacterium | reverse complement strand
TAAGGGAGGTGCTGCACGTCCGTGCCGCGTGCGTGTGACGCCCGGGACCGGATCTACAATCGCCGCCCATGACGAAGTTGAGCCCATCGCCGGTGCCGGAGTTGCCGACCCACTCGGAGGTCATCGTTATCCGGCGCGTCGGGTTCCGGGCGCCGATCGACCTGCGCGAGTTGTGGGCGGGGCGCGAACTGTTCGGGTTTCTCATTTGGCGCGACATCCGCTCAAAGTACAAGCAAACGGTGCTCGGGCTCGCGTGGGTGTTCCTCCAGCCGATCCTGGCCAGCGGCATCTTTTCGGTGATCTTCGGGGCGATGGCGAAGATGCCCTCAGACGGGCTTCCCTACCCGATCTTCGTGCTGGCCGGCGTGCTCCCGTGGACGTACTTCATGAATGCGGTGACGTTCGCGTCCAACAGTCTGATCAACCAACCCTCTCTGCTGACGAAGATCTACATGCCGCGCTTGATGATCCCGGGCGCTCCGGTCGTCGGGGGCCTGCTCGACCTGGCGATCGGTTCCCTGCTCATGGTCGGGGCGATGTTGTACTTCGGTGTGGTGCCGAACTGGACCATCGTGTTCCTGCCGGCGCTCGTGCTGCTCACCGCGCTGCTGGCTGTCGGGGTTGGTTCGGCCCTGTGCGCGCTGACGGTCGCGTACCGGGATTTTCGCTACGTCATCCCGTTCATGCTGCAGGTCTGGTTCTACCTGACCCCCGTGGTGTACTCGGCGACGCTCGTGGAACCAAGGTACCGGTGGGTGCTGGCGATCAATCCCCTGGCGGGGCTCGTGGACGCGTACCGGGCATCCCTGCTGGGAAGGCCGTGGGACTTCACAACTCTGTCCGTCTCCGCGGGGGTGACGCTGGTCGTACTGGCCGCCGGGGTGAGGGTATTCAAGTCACTGGAAAGGCGCCTGGCCGATCTGGCGTAGCCGTACGAGACCATGAGCACGATCATCGAGATTGACAAGATCGGGAAGAGATACCACCTAGGTCGGCGCCGCATGGCGCGCTCGTTCCAGGAGGCGGTGTTCAACGCGCTTAAGGCCCCGTTCCGTCGCATCCAGGAACTCAGCCTCGGCGGGGCCGCCGATGAGGAGTACTGGGCCCTGCGGGACGTCTCCCTCAATGTGGAGCGCGGAGAGGTGCTCGGCCTTATCGGGCGCAACGGTGCGGGAAAGAGCACCCTGCTGAAAATCCTCAGCCGGGTCGTTGAGCCTACGGAGGGGCAGGCGGTCCTGCGCGGCCGCATGGCCTCGCTCCTGGAGGTGGGCACAGGCTTCCACCCGGACATGACCGGGCGCGAGAACATCTACCTCAACGGGTCGATTCTGGGGATGAAGCGGGCGGAGATCACCCGGCACTTCGACGAGATCGTCGCCTTTGCCGAAGTGGAGAACTTCATCGACACGCCGGTCAAGCGGTATTCTTCGGGGATGTATGTGCGCCTTGCCTTTGCGGTGGCCGCTCACCTGGAGCCCGAGATCCTCATCGTGGATGAAGTGCTGGCGGTCGGCGATGTCGAGTTCCAGCAGAAATGCCTCGGGCGCATGAAGGAGGTGTCGCAGGGGCACGGGCGCACGGTGCTGTTTGTCAGCCACAACATGGCCGCGATCGAGGCTCTGTGCCGTACCTGCGTAGTGCTTGAGAAGGGCGGCCTTGTTCGCATCGGCACAGCGGCCGAGTGCGTGCGGGACTATCTGAAATTGTCCAAAGGGGTGAATCGGGGCGGAGTGGTGAGGGTTGAAGCTCCGCGTGGGGTCACGCCCCACGTGACGACCATCCGCACGCTGGTGGACGGGGAGCCCGACGACCACATGCCGATGGGCGCTGACCTCGCTTTTGAAGTGGATTTCGAGGCAGCCGACCCGTTAAGAATCGTAAACGTCCGGATTGTGATCCACGCAACCGGTGGGCATGCATTGATTCATGCCTCGAACCAGTTTCAACCCTCAATCGGGTATTCGGAGCCGGTTACGCACGGCCGTGTTCGTTGCAGCCTGGGCGCAGTACCGTTCTGCCCGGGCGTATACCCGGTTTCGGTGTGGGTTGGGGATCGCGCGGGCGAGACGCATCTGCTGGAGCAGTTCTTCTCGTTCGAGGTAGTTGAGCGGGCCAACGCCGACATGGGTCGGGTGCCGGAGGCGGTGGACTCCATCATGTGGTGGCCCGCCCGGTTCGAGTTCATGCGGCGCGATCTGCTATCTCGCACCAATAACTGAGGCACGGTGGCATTCCGTGGCACGATGAACTGGTTGGCACCGACAGTGCTCTTTGGTTGGATCCCAGTCGTTCTGGTCATGTTCCTGATCATGCCGGCGCGCCGGGTTGTACTCCTGGCATACTTCGGAGCCTGGCTGTTCTTGCCGAACCTGGAATACAGTATCACTGGTCTCCCGAACATTTCTAAAGCCTCGGTTACAACCTATGCAGTGTTCCTAGGGGTAATCCTATTCGATGCACGCCGGATTATACGGTTGCGGCTGAACTGGTGGGATCTACCCATACTGGTGTGGTGCCTTGTACCAATTCCGTCGGCACTTGTCAACCTTTATGGTCTGCATGAGGGGATCTCGGGGTGCGTTACGAATGTTATCCTGTGGGGGCTTCCTTATCTAATCGGTCGTTTGTACTGCAACACGACAGAGGGGGCTCGCAGTTTGCTCACCGCATTTGTCGTTGGTGGATTACTTTACCTGCCTTTCATCCTGTACGAGATCAAGATGAGCCCAACCCTTCACTATGATATTTATGGGTTCCAAGCCCAACAGGACTTCACGACGACGCGCCGGATGGGTGGCTGGCGCCCGCAGGTATTCATGCAACATGGGCTTGCAGTGGCGTTATTTATGACAGTCGCCTGGGTGTCTGCTCTCGGGCTGTGGTGTTGGTCCGGTGTCGGCAAATTGTTCGGTGCACCGATCTCGTTGTGCTGTGCTATGCTCTTTGGGGCCGCCATAATGTGTAGGTCGGCTTACGCTATCGCATTGATGCTACTAGCAGGCACCATGCTTGCCATTGCTCGAGTCAAGCCATCGCATCGAGTGGCCCTGGTACTCGGTTTAGTGCCCGTCGCGTACGTTAGCTTGCGGACTGTGGGTGGCTGGGATGGCTCGGCACTCATCAGACTCTCAGCACAAGTCTTCGGGCCCGAGCGGACTGCGTCGCTCGTGTATCGGATGGAAAGCGAATCGAACTTGTGGACGATCGCGCAGACCAGACCAGTATTTGGGTATGGCCGTTGGATCTGGCCAAACCGGCTGCCCGATGGCAGCGTGATGGTGCCTGATGGACTGTGGATTATTGCTTTGGGACGCAATGGGCTGGTGGGCCTTGCTGCCACTACCCTCATGCTCGTCCTCCCCGGATGGCGTCTGGTTCATCACCTGCGACGTGTTGATGCGCGTGTGCCGGGCGTGGGGGTATGGATCACAGTGGTGCTGATCCCGGCACTCTATGCGATGGACAACCTGCTGAACGCTATGGCAAATCCACTCTTCATGCTGGCGTCGGGTGCAATCGCCGGCTTTGCGATGCCGGCCTTAACTGGAAGGGCGGATATTGGGCCAGTTGCGTCCAGTGTCGCGAAACCGCCGGCGCCGCAAGGCCCGGAGGTCGCCGCGTGAGCACAGCGGCGTATTATCGGCGGGTGTCAGCGGCACGCGCCCTGCGAGAGACCGTGCAGGCGGCGGCACACGTTGCCCAGTTGGACAGCCTCCTTGCCGCGCTCCGAAATCAGCATGGCGCTGTAATTCTCACCTACCACAGTGTGGCACGTGCTGAGTCGGCAGATTACATCGACCACACGATGCGCATGACTAGCGCACATTTTGAGCGTCAGGTGGCCCTATTAGCACGGCAGCGTCGTGTGATCAGTCTTTCGGAGATCGTCGAGACGCTGGTGGGTGGCAAGACGCCGCCGCGCGGGTCTGTTGCAATCACGTTTGACGACGGGTACCTCGACACGCTTGAAGTAGCGGCCCCAGTGCTCGGATCGTTAGGGCTGCCAGCCGTAGTATTTCTCCCGACAGCATATATCGATACCGGCGAGACTCACTGGCTCGACGCGCTATGGAATATCTTCCGTACGGCGTGCCGCCGTGTGATTATGATTGATGACCAACCAGTCGATTGCCGTCGGGGTGCAGCAGTGGCGCGAGCGTACGCGGCTTACAAGGCGCAGTTGCTCAGCGCGACGCCAACGGAACGCCGTGCAATTCTCTGCCGTCTCGCTGCGGAGCTGAGGGCGGACCCAACAACACCGCGGCTAACGATGACGTGGAAGGATGTGCGGCAACTGGCATCGCGATATCCTCGAATGGCGGTGGGAGGTCATTCTCGCGGGCACACTGATCTCGCGGCGCTCCCGCGGGCGTTGTGTGTGCAAGAGGTGACGGCATGCCGTGATGATATTAAGGCTGCGACCGGGAAGGAGCCCGCGTTCTTGTCGTACCCGTATAACCGCACAAGTGCGATAGCACGGGAGGCTGTGGCGGGCGCAGGGTTTGTCGCAGCGCTCTCGTCGGCAGATGAGTTTGTGGTCGCGCAGGGTTGCGACCTGATGAATCTACCCCGGATTGATGCATCAGTCTCTGCGGCGCTTCTTGGGTATCTGACGAGTGGCGCTGCCAGGAGGCTTTCCTGGAGGAGAGGAATGTGAACGGCCCACTACTGACGACTGTCACAGTGACATACAACTCAGGGGGCACATTGTCGGACGCCCTGTCGCACCTACGCCGATTGTACGAAGAGGACATGGCAAGGGTCGTCCTGGTAGACAATGGGAGCGCTGATGGGACACCCAGTCTTCTGCGTTCAGCCTCCGAGTGGGCGTGTGTCGTCCTCGGGAACGAGAATATTGGATTCGCGCGCGGTTGCAACCGTGGGTTGTCCGAAGTCAGTACGCCCTACACGCTGTTTCTCAATCCTGACGCCGCCCTGGGGGTCGAGGCGGCGCGCACACTCGTGGCGTTCATGGAGAGAACGCCAAGGGCGGGCGCCTGCGGCCCGGCAATTCTTCAAGGGCATTCTGGTGACCCAGAGCCGTATCAAACTGCTGGGCGCCGGCCGACACCATGGTCGACCGTGCGGAGGTTGATACCCGGAAGCGCGGTAGGCTCGGGGCTTCAGGTCATCTTGCCGGGCGCGCCACCCTTCCGCTGCGAATGGGTGTGCGGTGCGGGATACCTGATCCGCACCGCACTGGCGCGCGAGTTGGGGGGGTTCGACCCGCGATTCTTCCTGTACTTCGATGAGATCGACCTTTCTCTTCGCGCGGAAAGGGCCGGGTGGGAGATCTGGGCGGTGGGCGAAGCCCTCATGACCCATGTAGGTGCTGCCAGCGCGCCAAGGAACGAGAGTCTTTCAGCGGGCTGCATATCGAGATTTTTCTATCCCAGCCGTATGTACTACTTCACGAAGCACCACGGGATTGTCGCCGCGGTCTGCGCTGAACTCGGGGAGATCGTTCTACTCGGTGTCTCTGACATCATTGGACTTGCGAGGAAGCGGTATTGTGGTAAGCTGCGCGAGCGCCTGAAGGGCCCCGTGCTGCGCATGCCACAGAGGGTTTGCTAATGCGGTACCGTGTCATTGCGCCGGCGGAGCTCGATGGCGGCCTAGTGAGCCGTTGGCTGAAAATACTGTCCGAACGGCCTGACCTCTCTGGGCCGTACTTCCACCCCACGTTTGCTCGCGAGGTAGGGCGCGTCCGCCCAAAGACTCGGGTGACTGTGATCGAAGATAGGGAGGTGGTCGGTTTCCTGGGGTTTGAGCTGGGCGCGTGGGGGTTGGGAAGGGCGCTTGCGGGTCCGCTCTCGGACGCTCACGGGGTCGTGAGTGTTCCCGGCACCGAATGGAGCGCCGTGGACTTAGTTAGGGCATCGGGCCTCTCAGGATGGGACTTCGATCACCTCGTGCCCGATCACGACCGATTCGCAGCTTTCGGCGTAGCCCGTGCCGTATCACCGATCATCGATCTGTCGGGCGGGATGGACGCGTACCTCGCGTCGATCAAGGCGGGGCGGTTACAGCAACGCAAGAAAACACTGCTGAAGATGCAGAAAGATGTGGGGCCTGTGGAGTTCACCGTGGTGGATCGATCGCACGCAACATTGGAAACATTGCTAAGATGGAAGAGTGAGCAGTGTCACTCCACGGGAATCCCTGACATGTTCGGAATGTGCTGGACGCGCGATCTGATGCACAACCTCTTGGACGTTGTGGAACCGGGATTCTCCGGGGTGTTGAGCGCTCTAGTCGTGGGCGGACGCCCGGCCGCGTTGCACATGGGGATGCGATCCGCAACCGTGTGGCACTGGTGGTTCCCTTCATACAACCACGAGTTTGCGCGCTATTCCCCCGGCAGCTGTCTGCTGGTGCGGAGCATCGAAGAGGCCCCGGCCATGGGGATCCGGGTGATCGATCTTGGAAAGGGGGATGCATTGTACAAGCGTGAGGTTTCCAACGCGGGCACCTTGCTGCTCGAGGGGCGAGTTGAAACGTGGGGCCTGACCTCTCGAGTGCGTTCTCAACTGGCGCGTATCGAGGCTGCGACCGACCGACACGCAACGAAGATCATGGCAATTCCGTTCCGGGCGTGGCGTCGATGGGTGCGGCGGCAGAAATACCGGTGAGAAACATGCGGACCGGTGTCGTCGTCATCGGGCGGAACGAGGGCCCGCGGCTGGGCGCGTCCCTGCGGGCCGCGAGTGGCGGCGGCGGACCCGTTGTGTATGTGGACTCGCGATCGAGCGACGGCAGCGTGGAACTGGCTCGCTCGCTCGGGGTCCGCATCCTCGGCATTCCAGACGGACAGCCGCTGTCGGCGGCGCGGGCGAGGAACGTGGGCTTTGCGGCGCTGCTGGAAGCGGACCCGACGATCGAAGCGATCCAGTTCATCGACGGCGACTGCGAAATGGTGGACGGCTGGTTCCAGGCCGCGTGGAACGAACTGGCGGCGAGGCCTGACGCGGCGATCGTGTTCGGGCGCGTGCGCGAGCGTCACGCCGACGCGAATGTCTACACCCGTCTGTGCGAGATGGAGTTCGACCGCCCGCCGGGCGACGTCGCCTCGTGCGGCGGCATCTTCATGATTCGGGCCGCTGTGATGAGGGAGGTGGGGGGGTTCAACCCGGATATCGTCGCGGCGGAGGAGCCGGAACTATCCAAGCGGATCGTGGGACTCGGCTGGACGATCGTCCGGCTCGGACGCGACATGTGCCTGCACGACTCCGGCATGACGCGCTTCGGGCAGTGGTGGCGGCGCGAGATGCGCGGCGGGTACGCGGGGATCGACGCGGCACGGCGCTTCGGCTTGGCGCAGTACCGGCGGCAGAACCGCAGCGCACGGATGTGGACGGCCGGGGTGTTCGGGGCGGCCGCGGCGGCGGGCGGTGCCGCGGCCTGGGTGTGGGGGTGGTGGGCGGCGCTGGCCGCGGTCCTCATTGTGCTTGCATTGGTCCCGTTCCAGTCGTTGCGGCTGGCGGTCCGCGCGGCGAGAAGGGGCGTCCCGCTTTCGACCGCGTTCGCCTACGGGGCCATGATGATGCTCTCCAAGTGGGCTCAGGCGTACGGGCAGGCGAAGCGATCGCTGGAACTGGCCCGCGGCCGGTCCGCCCGCATCGTCGAGCACCGGAAGCCGCCGCGCGCTCCGGCGCCGTCCGGGGGCGTGCCGTGATCCACTACATCACGACAAACGGCATCGGCAACCCCTGGGTCGCGGCGGAACTTCGCGAACTCGACGTGAGTTACGGCATCCGCTGCGAGTTGCACTCGATGCGGGCTCCGGGCAACCCGTATTTCAAGTCGCAATGGGCGGCGGACATGAACCGCCGCACGCGCCTGGTGTACCCGCTGCCGCCCCTGCGGCTCGCGGCATCGCTGCTGGCGGCGCCGTTCCTCTTTCGTGCCCGCTTCCTTGCGGCCTGCCTCAACGCGCTGTTCGGCGAGCGCGAGTCCCTCCGGGCACGCGTGGCCGGCTGTGCGCATGTGCTGGTTGCGGCCCACTGGGCCCGTGGCCTGCGGGGTGAGCCGGTGTCACGCATCCATTCGCAGTGGGCGCACTCCTGCGCCACAATCGGGATGTACGGGGCCTGGCTGCTGGGCGTGCCGTTCAGTTTCACGGGTCACGCGGTGGACCTGTTCCGGGACCGCTGCGCCCTCAAGGACAAGGTGAAACGGGCCGATCTGATTGTCTGCATCTCGCGCTTCCACCGCGACCTTTACCGAGAGCTCGGCGCCACGGACGCACAAATGCACATCGTGTACTGCGGCATCGACCTGGACT
>JADLGB010000195.1 GCA_020849535.1 Candidatus Hydrogenedentota bacterium | reverse complement strand
GGATGTGGGTCCAGTTCTTGATCTTGTCGGCCTTGATCTTGGACAGCACCGGCATGCCGTCGTCGTCTTCAGGCTCTTCAATGAAGATGTCGTACTCCGCGCCGATTTGAATTTCCGAACGGTCCGGAAATTCGTCGATGGGGATTGCGCCTTCGCTCTTGTAACCGATGTCGACCAGGACATAATCGTCCGTGAGACCGACCACGGTGCCGCGCACCACTTCCCCTTCCTTGAAGTTCTGCATGGTTTCGTTGTAGAGCGATTCCATGGTCTCCATGGAGAACTCTTCCATGTCAGGGTCCAAGGTGCCGTTTGCAGCCGCGTTCGCCGCCGCAGGTTGTGAAGCCGCACTTCCGGCAGCTTCTGTCGTGTTGTAAGTTTCTTCGGTCATAAGTGTTCTCTGGAACCTCCTTAGAAAGAATTTGCCTGTCTGCTGGACAGACGAGATAGAGTAGCATTCCCCACCCTGGACAGTCAAACAAAGAATAACGGGCGGCAAAGGCATGGTCTGCGAAAACGATATGCAATGCGAAAGTTGCTTGCGGCGTGCGGGGAATTCCCCCTTAGTCTTGCCTTGGGCGGCCATCCGCCGGGCGCCGCACCTGGGAGTACAGCAACACGTCAACTGGTTGGCCACGGTGGAGTTCCGCATTGCGAAGGCGGACGTCGAAGCGGTAGCCCGCCTTCTTGAGCACCCGGGCGGAGGCTGCATTCCACGGAAAAACCCTCGCCTCCAGGCGAAGGAGGCGAAACGTCTCGAAGGCGTAGTCCGTCATCAAGGCGAGTGCCTCCGAGGCAATCCCTTTGCCCCAGAACGGCTCACCCAGCCAGTAGCCGATCGCGGCCGCGATGCGTAGAGGACCTTGCCGGGTAATCACACCGATGCCGCCGACGGCTGCTCCGTCCACGTCGATGGCGAAGTGCTCGAAGGGTTCTTTGTCTTGCACCCGGGCCTTGAGCCAGATTTCGGCATCCTTCTCCGTGTAGGGGTGTGGAAAAGGATCCCCCATATTAGCGGCAATCTGGGGGTGATTGGCGTACCAAATCAGGGACTCTGCATCGTCGGCGCACCAGGGGCGCAGAACAAAGGTCGAGCCGTGAATCTCCATGGCTGCTACTCCTTGGACAATCTTCCTGGTATGCGTACAGCCCCGCTCAAAGCTCCGCCATAGCGCGCAGCAGCAGGATTGCCGCTTGTATGGGATCCTGTTCGTGTCCGCCTTGAAGTTTCAAGGTGATGGATGGAGACTCCTGCCACGTGACGTCCAGTCGATTGCCGAATTGGTGTGCCAGGGTATCGCGGTTCTTGCGGCTGAGCAGGGCCCCGGATTCCAGTTCGATGCACACCGCCCCCTTGGCCGCCGCGATACGCTTCGCCCCGACATCGGCGCCCAGGGCGCGTACGCGCATGATTTCGAGCAAGCGCTTCACCGGCGCGGGGGGACGCCCGAAACGGTCCGCCAGTTCCGCCGCCATTTCATCGACTTCCTCCGTGGCCTGGATGCCCGCGATGCGCTTGTACAGCGTGATCTTCTGTGTTTCCGACTGCACGTATTCTTCGGGAATGAAGGCGTCTGCCGCCACCTCGAAATGGGGCAGGGCACGGTGACGGGTGGGCTCGCCTTTGACCTCCGCCACGGCCTCGGCGATGAGCTGGGCGTAGGTGTCGTAGCCCACGGCATTGATGTGGCCATGCTGTTCGCCCCCCAGCAGGTTGCCGCAGCCCCGGATCTCCAGGTCGCGCATGGCAATTCGGAAGCCCGAACCGAGGGTCGAGAATTCTTCGAGAGCCTTGAGGCGCTTTTGCGCATCCTCTGACAGCGCGCGCTCGCCGGGCACCAGGAGATACGCGAAGGCACGGTGCTTGTAACGCCCCACGCGCCCGCGCAATTGGTACAGCTCTGCGAGGCCGAAGTGACTGGCGTTGTCGATGATGATTGTGTTGGCGTTGGGGATGTCGAGCCCCGAGCCGATGATCGTCGTGCACACGAGGATGTCCACCTCCTTGTGCATGAAAGCTGTCATCACGCGTTCCAGTTCGCGTTCCGGCATCTGGCCGTGCCCCACGGCGATGCGTGCGCCCGGGGCCAGCTTTCGCACCATTTCCGCCACGGGCAGAATGGTCTGCACCCGGTTGTGCACGTAAAAGACTTGGCCCTCGCGGGCCAGTTCACGCTGGATGGCCTCCTGAATCAACTGCTCGTCGAAGTGTTCAATGCACGTGTGAATAGGCAGGCGGTCGTTGGGTGCGGTGTTGATGACGCTCATGTCGCGCACGCCCATCATGCTCATGTTCAGCGTGCGCGGAATTGGCGTCGCGGAAAGCGTCAGCACGTCCACGGTAGTCCGCAACTGTTTCAGGCGTTCCTTGTGCGCCACGCCAAAACGCTGCTCCTCGTCGATGATCACCAAACCAAGATTCTTAAACTGGATGTCCTTCGAGACGATGCGGTGCGTCCCCACAACAACGTCGACTTCGCCCGACTTCATGCGGTCGATGGTGGCATTCAATTCCTTCGTGCTACGGAAACGGCTCAGCATTTCGACCTTAATGGGAAAGTCGGCGAAACGCTCGCTGAAATTGATGTAGTGCTGTTCCGCGAGAACGGTCGTGGGCACCAGCACCGCCACTTGGCGGCCATCCATCACGGCCTTGAACGCCGCGCGCATGGCTACCTCGGTCTTACCGTACCCGACATCGCCGCAGATCAGGCGATCCATGGGCCTCGGCGATTCCATGTCGCGTTTCACGTCGTCGATGGCGCGGGCCTGATCGGGCGTCTCGTCGTATTCGAAGGCCTCTTCGAACTCGCCCTGCCAGGGCGTGTCCGCCCCGTAGGCGTGGCCATCCCGCGACGCGCGCGCCGCGTAGAGCTTCAGCAACTCCTCCGTCATGTCCCGGACGGCCTTCTTGACGCGGGCCCGGGTGCGCGCCCACGTGGCCCCGCCGAGCTTGTCCATCTTTGGCACGGCCCCGTCGCCGCCCGTGTACTTCTGGATCATGTCGATGTGCGTCACGGGCACGTAGAGCTTGTCGCCACCCGTGTACTGAAGCGTCAGGAAGTCTCCGGCCTTTCCTTCGAAACGCCGGAGCCCGAGATAGCGGCCGATGCCGTGCTGTTCGTGGACGATGTAATCGCCGGACTTGAGATCGTTGAAGGCGGTCAGGGCGGTGCCCGCTTCGAAGCGCCGACGCGTGCGCCGCATGTAGTGCCGGCCGAACATCTCGCGTTCGCTGAGCACGGCGAGGCGCTCCCGCGTTGCCGCGAACCCAGCGCGCAGGCGGCCCATCTCGACACGGACGTCAAAGCGGTCCTGGCCGAGGCGATAGCCCTGTTCTTCGAGAAGCTCGAACAGGCGTTTGCGCTCGCCGGAGGTGGCGCACAACAACACGACGGTGTATCCTTCGCGGTCCCATTCCTGGAGCTGTTTCCAGAACTCCTCGTTCTGGCCCTGCCAGCCCGCAAGCGCTCGCATGGGCCCCTGAACCCGCGGCACGCCGTCACGCCCCGCGAATGGCACCTGCGAGATGGATACTCGGGCGAAGCCTTCGAGCCGGGTCTCCAGCGCTTCCCACGTCATGAAGTAGGGGCTCTCTCCCACGTGTGCCGCGAGCTTGACGGCTTCTTCCCGGATCGTCATTGGCTCATCCAGCACGACGAGCGCGTCGCCGGTGAAGTAATCCGCCAGCGACGCGGTGGCGCCGCGCTCGTTGGCCTGGGTGCGCAATTGGGCCTTTTCGGAGCGGGGGAGAATGGTGAGAGAGTCGACGGGATTGACACTGCGCTGTGTTTCGGGTTCAAAGCGCCGGATGGACTCGATTTCATCGCCGAAGAACTCCAGGCGATACGGCAGTTCGCTGGAGATGGGGAAGATGTCGAAGATGCCGCCGCGGACGCTCATCTGGCCGCGCTGTTCGACCATGAGTTCGCGCTCGTAGCCCATCCGTGAAAGGCGCAGGATGAGGTCTTCGAGGTCGTTCTCCTCTCCCACGGCAAGCGAGATCGTCTGTTCGCCGAGACGCGCCGGGTGGATCGCATGCTGCAAGACGGCCCGCACGGGCGCCACGACGCGCATCGGGGTCCCGCGCTTGTTGGCTTCGAGCAGGCGCTTGAGCGTGTTCATACGCTCCGCGACCACGTCGTCCGCAGGGGCCATCTGATCGGTGGGAAGGACTTCCCAGGCGGGGAACAAGGCGCAGCGGCCGGGGTCGTCAAAGGTGAGCAGGTCTTCGAAGATACCCTCGGCCTCGGTGCGGCCGGGGGCCAAAATGAGCAGGGGTTTCCCTTCGGACGCCTGCAGGGCGGCCAGGGTCTTGCCCGAGCCCCAGGGTCCTACCAGTTCGACTTCGCGGCCCGCCTTGCCCTTCAGGTGGCGGACAACATTGGCTGCGAAGTCCAGTCTGGGCAGGGAGTCTATCAATGCCATGAACGTTAAGTGGTATCGCCACGCCCGCGGCGTGGAGAGACAAAACGGGCGGACCACCGATCATGCGGCCCGCCCGGAACAAACGATGGGTGCGCCTAGCGCGAGTAGAACCCGATGATACCCGCCGTCTCAGCCTTGAACGGGATGGTTTCCAGGTTCGGCGTGGCGGTCATCTTACCCTCGAATGACTTCGGGGCGCGCTCAAGGTACTCGGGCAACACGGCGGGCGGATTCTCCGCGCCGTTCATGATGGCCGGGATCTTCCGGCTGCGCTCGCGGATACTGACCGTCATGCCCGGCTTCACCCGGAACGACGGGATGTCCACCTTCTTGCCATCCACGAGGATGTGCCCATGATTGACAAGCTGCCGGCCGGCCGCGATGCTCTGAGCCCAGCCCATCCGGAACACGACGCAATCCAGACGCGACTCGAGGAGCATCAAGAGATTGGTGCCCGTGACGCCGCCCATGCGTTGGGCCTCGGCGAAGGTCCGGCGCATCTGCCGTTCCATCAGCCCGTAGTGCGTGCGGATCTTCTGCTTGTCCAGCAGTTGCTGCCCATACACGGACATCTTCCGCCGCATGTTTTGGCCGTGCTGTCCCGGCGCATAAGGACGCCGCAGCGACGGGCACTTGGGATCGCCCCAGATGCATGAACCCAAGCGGCGGCAGAGTTTGTGTTTTGGTCCCGTGTACTTGGCCATAACCCTTTCAG
>JADLGB010000194.1 GCA_020849535.1 Candidatus Hydrogenedentota bacterium | reverse complement strand
TGTCGGCAGACGAAATGTTCCCCCTCCCTTCTGGTTCAGCTTGCGAATGAACACGTGGCAGTCTTTCCAGCCAACTGTTTCCACCGGCAGCGTACTCCCCTTGAAGTTCGAAGGATTGTTCCCCATGACCCCCTGCCACTGCGCCTGGGTCACCTCATACTTGCCCAGCCAGAAGCCTTGTGTCAGGGTGACTTGGTGCTGCTGTTCGTCATCATTCCTGCCCTCCTCGCTGGCCGGACTCCCCATCACAAAAGTGCCCGGCGGTATCCACACAAACTTCATACCCGCAAACGTGCGCTCCGTGCCAGCACTCGGCTGTCCGGACTCCACGCCGCGCGTAGCAGTCTCTTGTTGTCGCAAGGCGGCACATCCGGTTAGGCCCAAGGATGCCAGCCCAATCGCAAACACCATGGCCCCCATCTGCATTGTGCGCCGTACCCCCTCGTCTCGCGTCGATCCGCGTGTGACCCTCAGGCACGTCCTTTCTCGCATACGTGTTCCCCTTTCCCCCACATTTCATTTTGTGGTTGTCACATGCTCAATCATCTACTCGACAGAATCAACGGGGAAAAACAGGTACAGTAACAATTATTGTATTCCCGGCCAATGGCCATCTACAGGGGCGAGTTCCGTTGACGCGTGTCGAGGGCATGGATTGCGTTCCCCCTGTGTGTTACCCGTGCGCTGCGTTTGCCGGAACCTTAGCCTTGGGTGCACATCCGAGAATAGCACTACTGCCTCAAATAGACAATAGGGCGGATAATCATGGAGGAGGCGGTTGGGCAGTTTCCGTGTTATGAAGTTGGCATTGCACGACGCGTTGGCGAAAGCGTGCTCCCCCAAGCCACCTCGGCGTGATCGCCACGCACGCAGTTCAGACTTCGCACATCAACCCCAAAAACGGCGGTTGAGCCCAGGAACGCCAACCCCCCGTGATCCTCGCGAATACGGGAATATCCTCGCCAATGTGCATGAAACACACCTCTCGCAAAGGCGCCAAGCCGCAGCGAAGAAAGCAGAACTCGAATTTGCCTTCCTTCTTCCGTATTCCTTTGCGTCCCCGCGCCTTGGCGAGATGAATTCCTCCTTCTTCTTCATCCCTTCCCCGTGTCCCCCGTGCCCCCGTGGTTTGAATTGCTCTTCCTCCGCTTTGGGCATGTCTGGCCCAAGTTGGGAGTGGAGAGGACTGTGGACCAAACTCTTTTCCCACTGCAACACCCCGGCCCATATTTATAAGGAGTACTCCGCGCATGACAAACTCTATGCCCCCGTCCCCAATTCCCGGCACCCCCCCCTTGTTTCGTCAAAAAAAACAGAGGGGGGGTGCCGTTCCGGATTGCGCATTGGGACAAGGCAGGGGGCTGGGCTCCACAGGCCGGAGCGCAGTTGTCCACCCTGTCCACTTCGTCCACCCCGTCCACCTGGACTCCACAGGCCGCTAATCCTACAACGCGGGATTGTCTGTGCACAGCGTGCCGTAAGATGAATCAGATGAATGCCTTCGGTAGCGCCAGAGTCCTTGCGGGGTCCTTGAAGAGCCGGCAGGGATGCCGGCGCTCCTGGTAGCGCCCGGCCTCTACGTTGGGTGGACTCGGAGTCCTAAGACGCCCGGCGTGGAAACCGGGCGCTACAAGGACGAGGATTCCTCGGATTCGGTCGGCGCGAGCGACGGAAAATGTAGCGACGTAGGAATAGGTTCAATCGCCGGAGTTGGGACAATCGGTCTTCAAGACTGTCCAAAAAGACCCGTGGCCCGCGGGGATAGTCTCCCGGCGGGCCACGTTCCATTTCAATTCCCCCTTGAGGGGGAACACACTTCATCTACTCAGCAGCAGCTACCTGGACGGGCTCGGCTTCCGCCGGGGCCGGAGCGGCGGCAACGTCCGCCGGGGCTTCCGGAAGGAGCACGCTGTCGATGCCATGAATCAGGCCGTTGCTCGCGACGATGTCGGCCTTCACGACGTTCGCGGTGCCAATCGTCGTTTTGCCGCTGACGTTGCAGTGCTTGGCGCACAGCTCGTCGCCGTTCTCCGCTTTGGCCGTCTTCATCTCGGCCGCCGGGATGGCGCCCGCGATGATGTGGCGGCTCAGGACCGCACGCAGGGCTTCGTCATCCTGCAGGAGGGCCGCCCACTGTTCCGTGGGGAGCTTCTGGAAGGCTTCGTTGGTCGGCGCTAGAACCGTCTTCGGTTCCGGGCAGTTCAGCTTGTCCATCATGCCCGCGGCGCGCGCGGCCAGGATGAAGGTCGAGAACGAACCATCCTGGATGGCGGCGCCCACGATGTTCTTGTCCGGGCAGGCGCCCTTCTCACAGGCGGCGCCTTCGGCCAGCTTCTTGCCGGTCAGGGGGCACACGGCGCCTTCGGCCACGGCATGGCCGGCCTTCGTCGCGCAAGCACCCTCGGCCTTGGCTGTCTTGGCATCGGTGGCGCAAGCGGCGCCTTCCGCCTTGGCCGTCTTGGCATCCTTCGCGCAGCAGCCGCCGGCCTTCTCAGCCTTGGCCAGCGAGGACGGACACACACCGCCTTCGCATCCGGCCTTAGCGGCCTTTGCATCGCAGGCTGCGCCCGCGTCTGCGCTGGCAGCCTTCAGGGGACACAGACCGTCGCCCGCAACAGCGACCAAGCTGCCCACTGCGACAAGTGCCACGGCCACATAACCCAAAGGCTCCCAATAACGAGTAAGTTTTGATTTCATTCTCACCGCTCCTCCTTGGTTTCCCGGAGACAGGGGTACCCCGGGCACTGCTCACCTTCGACTGAACTAAACGCCATACTGGAGCATGGCATTCCCGCCACTGTAGCGCGTAGA
Organism: Candidatus Hydrogenedentota bacterium; assembly: GCA_020849535.1. GTDB lineage: Bacteria > Hydrogenedentota > Hydrogenedentia > Hydrogenedentales > SLHB01 > JAHDWY01. The sequence goes on along the minus strand of JADLGB010000194.1, from coordinate 34,040 downwards.
CAGCGCCAGAATGGGCGGATTAGAGCCTTGCAACTCGCCCTCAGCTTACCACGGTCCGTGGCTAAAAGAAAGGCGAGAACCACATGCCTAAGATAATTCCCAGACCGTCCGCAATGATGTCACCCGCGCTGGCCACGCCCCCCGAGATGGAGTCGTAGACCTCCTTGCCCACACCCAAGGTAGCCGCCACCAAGGGGTTGCTCGCCAGGGTCAGCCCGAAGCTGAAGAAGAAGTGAAGTAGTTTGTCCACGCCAACCATGGGGGTACTCCTTTGGGAATGCAAGAATCGGACGGATTGGACGGATCGGACTGATCGGTCCGGTATGTAGCCTATTCGTCGGGGTACATTTCCGGGCGCAGGCCGATGTTCACGATGCTGCATGCGCGGATCACGTTGAGCCCCTTGGACTTCGCGAGGGTTACCACGTCGTCGTCATCGGAGCCGGGGTTGAAGAACAGCTCGCCGGGCTTTTTCGCGGCGATGGCGTCGAGCATCGTCTTGCCCACCGCCGGCGGCACGTACATCGAAACCCGGTCGATGGGCTCCGGCACCTCCGCGATTGACCCGAAACTGGGGATACCTTCGACCTCCGTGGCCTTCGCGTTCACGGGATAGACGGTCCAGCCGCCATCACGAAAGGCGCGCACGGCCTTGTTGCCATACTTCCTACGGTCCGTGGATGCGCCGATAATGGCAATGGTCTTGCTCATGGGGAGTCTTCCTTTTTCGCAGCATCTTCCCGGGTTTTGTCAACGCTCTTGCGCAAGAAGTCTACGAGGGCGTCCGACGCATTCTTGGCCAGCATGCGTCGGTAGGCCGTCAAGGTGACGAGACCGGCCGTTGAGTCGTCTACTTCGATCTCTGCACGGATCTGAATGGGCAATCTGCCTTGCTCGTCGCTGCCGCGGACGGTCACCGACTCGCCGGAATCCAGGGGAAGCTCGGTTGAGACGGACGAATACCGGGCCAGGACTTTCACACGCGTCCTCGCGTAAAAGGGAGACCAGAACCCTCGCTTGTCGCGAATGCCGACACGCAGCAGCGGTAAATCCTCGGGGCCGGGTTCGTTATTGAGCAGCACCACCGTGAACTTGCCCGACTCGCGAAGCTGATTCCGCAATTCCGAGGCCAGGGCGCTCGCCAACCCGACGCGGTCCTCCACATGCAGGAACACCCGGTCCAAATCGCTCACTCTTGTTGCGTTGGGGTTGGGGCTACCGGCACTGGTGAACTGCGTGCTGGTGTTGGTGGCCGACCGTGCGAGCCGCACATTGACCGTCAACATCAGGAGTCCAAAGACTGCCAAGACGCCAATCGCGATGAGCCATTTGTAGCGTTTCATGATTCCCTCGCTGAACCGTGATGCGAAGGGTAGCCCCTAAGTTGTGATGAGTGCAAGCACGGCATGCAGCCCTGCCATTGGCATCGCCTCGGCGCAACGCGTAGGATAAAGGTCTCATTGCCAAGTAACCGGAACGAATGCCATGCTGCAGCCCCTCTCGAACCGATTCAAGGCCTTCATGCCCCTTATCGCGGCCGTCGCGGCGGTCCAGTGCTTTGCCGCGCCGGGCGACTGGCCGGAGCCCCGGCAGAATGCGCAGCTCACCGGTATCCAGCCCATGCCCGGGGCCATGAAGTCCGCCCCGGCGCTGCTCGCGCGTTTCGACCTGGGACGCAGCCAGCCCGGCGTCACCCCGGTGACACTCCCGGACGGCACCAGTCTGGGCCTTTCATTGGTGGCGGGGCGCTTGCTGTGCTTTGATCAGTCCGGGGCGCTTCGCTGGGAATCGCATCCCGCCGGCCTGAACTTCAGCGAGATCGTCACGACAGAAGACCTGAACGGAGATGGTTCCAACGAAATCCTGTTGAAAGCAGGCCGGCCTGCAGAGCCGTACGGCGCCGCGGCGCTCGTTTCCCTGGTGGACGGCAAGCTTCTCTGGCGCTACGATGTCGAGCCCATGTCGTACGCGTGGTACCTGTACGCGGACCACTACCTTCCCGGCGAGAATTCCAAGCAGCTCATGGTCATCATGCACGCCTATCCGCCGGATACGGCGAATGGGTACATGGCGTTCTTCGCATTCAATGCCGAGAGCACACTTCCACAGCAGCGTTGGCGCTATGACTTCAGCGAATACACCTGTTTCCCCAGCCTGTTGCGGACCGACCTCGATGGCGATGGCGTGCAGGAACTGGCTGTCGAGACACACAGCCGCATGTGGTTTCTCGACGTTGTGACGGGCCAACTGAAACACTTTGCGAAGTGGGACGTGTCGCCCGCGAACGTCCGAAGCTATGGCTTGGTCAAGTTCGCCGACCTGGATAGGGACGGCCGCGAGGACTTCCTCTGTATCGCCACCTTTGCGCAGCATCACGAGGTGCTGCTCAACAAGGGCGGCACGATGGAAAAGGCCTGGAGCTACGGCTGGTCCGAGAGCGTCACCACCGGCAAGGTGGCGAGCACCTGGCCGGAGGCGCCGGATGTCGATGTGGACGGCGACGGGCATATCGAAATCGTGGTGTCCATGTTCAACTCCGAAGACGAAAGCGCATGGCTCACCCGGATCTACGACGCCGTCACCGGCGAGATGAAGTACCGGATTCCGGGTTTCATCGGTGTCGCCACCGCTGATATGGATGGCGATGGCGCTATTGAGTTGTTCGGCAACGTGTCGGCGGACCCCACGCAGACGAAACTGGATGGTGCCCGCCTGTACGCGTTCCGCGAGGGCGCGCCCGTCTTGCTCTGGGAAGACCCGGCAGGAACCGCCGTCAAAGCTGACCGGCTCGGTACTCTGCGCGTCGATAAGGATGGCGCGCGCTGGGGGCTCAAGGCAGGGCCGGAGTCCACATTCACGCTGGAGGCGTGGACTAAGCCGCCCAAACAGGACCGGCCCGATTTTTCCGCCGTGCCCGCCCTGGCAGGGCCAGCGATACCCAAGCTGCTTGCAGCCAACCTCGTGGGGGATGCGCGCAACGAAATCGTGATGTACCAGGAACCCAAGGTGACGCTCCTTTCCGTGGCGGATGGCACCGTGACCGCTATCGGGGAGTACACGTCCAACTCGCTTCCCGTGATCGCCGATCTGGATGGCGACGGGACAAACGAACTGGTGCTCACCGAAATCGCTCCGGACCACTTACCCCGGGTCATGGCCATCACTCCGGCCAAGGAGAACGCTTCGCTTTGGCGCGTCGAGTTGCCCGAGGCGGGCCGACCGGGTCTGCCCGCGCCACGCATCGCGTATCTGCGTACGGCGCGGTTCACGGGACAATCCACTCCCGACCTCTACCTCTGGGCGGGCACGCCCATGGTGCGCAGCGCCGCGCTCAACGGGCGTACCGGTGAGATGATCTGGGACAAGGGCGAGACCCCCAATATCGAGCGTTATTGGGGCGCGAGCATGAACCTGGCCGCAGCGTGGGATTTCGATGGGGACGGTAACGAGGACCTCGTGTTCACGAACCCCGACTATTACTGTGTGGCGAATGGCCTGAATGGCGAGCCGTTGTTGGGGCCGCTGCAACCTCCGGTCATCTTCAATCAGCCCAGCCAAGGCCTCTACACGTTGCCGGCGATTCTGGAGAAAGCGGGGGGCGAGCCCACTGTGTGTCTCGTCGCGGGGCATTACTTCCAGGGTGCGATGTCGCTCAAGGCAGCCCCGATGTGGTACAAACTGCCCCTCGCGGGGGAAGCGCGCTGCGCGGAAGAGGGATTCGCGCGGACCGCCGACGGCGCTTGGCTCATGGGTTTCAGCCGCCAGAATGGTTCCTTCGCGTGCGTTAACGTCGTCGATGGCGCGGTGCGCTGGGAGCTTCCTCTGGAAGCATCTGGCACGGACGTGGCGACCTGCGACATCGACGGGGATGGGAATCAGGAGTTTGTTTTCGGCACCAGCCATGGAATGCTGTATGCCGTTGCCGCGCGCGGCGATGCGCCGACGGTGCTCTGGCACACGCCGCTATCCGCAGGCGCGGGGTCACCCATCGTCGCGGATGTCACAGGCGATGGGCTTAGCGACGTGGTCGTTTCCACAACCGACGGCTACGTGAACGTGTTCGCATCCAACAACAACTGGCAGGGCAAACAGTGAAGAAGATCCTCGTCACCGGCGCGGCCGGGTTCATCGGTTCCCACACGTGCGACGCGCTCCTCGCGCGTGGCGATAGCGTGGTTGGCGTGGATAACTTCGATTCGTTCTACGATCCCGCGATCAAGCGCCGGAATCTCGCGGGCGCGCTCGCGAACGAGCGCTTCTCACTTCACGAATTGGACATCACGGATGAACCCGCCCTGGTTCGCGTCTTTGAGGCCGCACGGCCCGACGTGGTCGTGCACCTGGCGGCGCGCGCGGGCGTACGGCCCTCGCTCGAAGACCCAAACCTCTATCATCGCGTGAACATCATCGGCTCACAGCATGTCCTCGACGCGTGCAGGCACTATCCCGTGTCGCACCTCGTCTTCGCCTCCAGCTCGTCCGTGTACGGCGGTATCACGGAAACGCCCTTCCGCGAGACGATGACCTGCGACCGGCCCGTGAGTCCCTACGCGGCCACGAAGCGTATGAACGAATTGATGGCGCACGTCTACCACCACGTGTACGGCCTTAAGGTCACGCTGCTGCGCTTCTTCACGGTCTATGGCCCGCGGCAACGTCCCGAGATGGCGATTCACAAGTTCACGCGCCTTATTGACGAGGGAGCCAACGTACCCATGTTCGGGGACGGGTCCTCGCGGAGAGACTACACGTTTATAGACGATATTCTGGATGGTCTTTTGAAGGCGGTGGACACGCCCTTGGACTACGAGATCTTCAATCTCGGCGAGAGTCACACCACGAGTCTATACGGATTGATCGGCATGCTGGGCGAGATCTTGGGAAAGCAGGTCAACATCCAGCCGCTGCCCTTCCCGCCTTCCGATATGGAGACAACCTTCGCGGACATCTCCAAGGCCCGGCGAATGCTTGGCTATGACCCCCAGACGACCATTCGCGACGGTCTGGCCCGTTTCGTCGACTGGTATCGGGAGCAAGAGACCTAACCCCTTCCGATACAATGGGATAGCCAGAATCGGCGAGGAGATTGATCGCTTCCTCCCGTAAAAGTCATTACGGAAAGAGCGGGCGAAAGTGTTTGTGTCGGTCCGTAGTCGTCCCCTATAATGGTACTGCGAACACGGCGACCTTTGTGCCCTGTACCCAACTTTCGGGAGGCCACACCATGGACCCGCTTCTGGCCGCGTTACGGACCCTCCGCAGGCGCCTGCTGCTTACGCGCTGGACCCGCTACCTGGTTACCGCCCTGATGTACGCGAGCTGTGCGGCACTAGCGTGGCTCGTGGCCACGCGTCTCTTTCCAGTATTGGGCGGACCCGAGCCGATTGCGCTGGTGCTGGCCGTCGCCGCTATCGTCCTTGCGAGCACGTGGGCCATCTGGCGCCGTCCGACGCTCCTCCAAACCGCAGTCGAAGCGGACAGGCGCCTCGACTTGGACGAGCGCTTGACCAGTTCGCTGGAACTGGCGGATTCCACCGCGCCCATGGTTGCGGAGTTGCACGCCGACGCACGAGCGCAACTGGCACAGCTCGATGTCCGGAAGGAATTCCCCTTCGTGGCACCCCGATCCCTCCGGTGGCTCTGCGTACCTCTCGCCCTCTTTCTTACGTGTTACGTTTTGCTTCCGGAATTCGATCTGTTGAATTTCCGCGAACGTCAAACGGAAGCCAAGGCGCGCGACGAGGCCGTGCGCGTGGAAGCGAAGCGCCTGCTGGACGCCGCCAAGCCCCTGCTGGATGTCGCCAAAGAAGTGCCCGGCGCCTTGGAAGGCTTGGCGGAAGGTGTCGAACGCATCGCGGAAGGTCTCGAGATGGGCGAGATCACGGAGAAGCAGGCCGTGGCCCGCCTCGCGAATCTCTCCAAGATGCTGGAGGCGGAGCAGGCGAAATTGGAGGCCAAGGCTCCAATTCCCAAACTCGGCGCGGAGATGTCCAAACTCAGCATGGCGAAGGACGTCGCGAACAATTTTCAAAGCGGCGACTTCGACAGTGCGGCGGAGAAACTGCGCGAGATGGCGCGGAAGCTCGAGGCCGGTGAACTCAGCCCCGAAGCGCAGGAACAGTTGCGCAAGGATCTGAATGAACTGGCCAAGGCGTTGGGCGAAGACTCCATGCTGGGCGAGGCTCTAAAGGATATCGCGGCCGGCCTTTCCATGAACGATATCGAGGCCATGAAGGCGGCGCTGGAAAAACTGGAACTCTCGGCGGAGGACCTCAAGTCGTTAAAGGCCCAGATGGCCCAGTTGCAAAAGTGTCAGGATGCCTTCGGGGAATGCCAGAATCGTCTGTATTGCAGCGAATGCCAGGGGATCTGCAAGGGCAACTGCAAGGCTAGGCTCTTTGCCGTCGGCCGCGGTGGGCTGCGAGGCCCGGGCCGCGGCGTGGGCAACCGCATAGGTGAACTGCCGGAGGTCGAAGCCGCCTTTGATCCCAAGATGCTGCCCGGCGAGATGACCAAGGGGCGCGTGCTCGCGTCCATCGTGCAGCGCGCTGCGCCTACCGGTGAAGGCGATGCCTCCGTGGACTATTCTGCGCAAGCCCTGGTCCAGGTCAAGCAGCAGGCGGAAGAGGCGCTGACCCGTGAAGAAATTCCGGCGGGCTCGCGGGAATTCGTGCGGCAGTATTTCGGCTCGCTTGAGCCCGAGGCACCGGCAGGCGAGGAACCAACTCCGTCCGCGGGCCAATAGCCGCGCATGGAGGAGATGGCACGGAGGATGCGCGCCACGGGCGGGGGACAACGGCACGGCCTCAGCAGGCGGGAGTGGTTTGCGTGCGCAGCGCTCTCGTGCGCGGCGGCGTGCGGCGCTCCTCGCGTTCCCGCGCAGGGCGGTACGCAGTGGGGACGTTCCGGTACGCGCGACGGGGAATTCCACCGGCCACGCGCCATTTCGGCCACCAACGAAGAAGTCTTTGTGATCGATACCTCGGGGCGCATGCAGGTCTTCACACATGAAGGCGCCTTTCTGCGCGGGTGGCTTATGCCTGAGTACGAGAATGGGACACCTACGGGGATTACCTTTGCGCCCACGGGCAAGCTCCTGATTCCCGATACCCACTACAGCCGTGTTCTCGAATACACCTCGCACGGCGAACTGCTCTCGCAGTGGGGCGCGTACGGCGCGGACGAGACGCACTTCATCTATCCCACGGACCTCGCCCTCGCGCCGGACGGCACCTGCTACTTCTCCGAGTACGGCGGAGGTGCGGAGCGCGTGCATGTGTTTGATGCGCAGCACCGCTTTGTCCGCCAGTGGGGTAGCCACGGCGATCAACCCGGCCAATTCTCGCGGGCCATGGCTATTGCGCTCCACGAGGACATGGTGCTGGTCTGCGATACCGCCAACCATCGTATCCAGTCTTTCACGACGACGGGGGAACTGCTTCGCGTCATCGGTGGACCCGGCTCCGGCGAGGGACAGCTTAAGTACCCGCACGACATCGTTTTGGCACCCGACAATACGTTCATCGTCAGCGAATATGGGAACAACCGTCTTTCGCGATTCACGATTGATGGGGAATTCATGGCATGCTTCGGCGTGCCGGGCAGGGGACCGGACCAGTTCAGCGCGCCGCGCGGCGTGGCGCTGAGTCCCAATGGGCGCCTCTTCGTCGCCGACACCGACAATGACCGCATCCAGCGGTTTGGCATCGAGGTGCTCGCTTGAGCAGCCTCTTCCACAATGATTGGTTTTCGGGGCTCGTCTCCCTCCGCTTCTCCTTTCCTTGGGCGCTGCTATTGCTGCTCCTCCTGCCGTGGACCATCTGGATGGGCAAGAGCATTCAATCGCTTGCCCCGACGCGCAAATGGACGGCGATCATCCTGCGCTCCCTCATTCTGCTGTGCCTGATCGCCGCGCTCGCCGGAGCCGAACTGGTGAAGATCAATGACCGTCTGGCGGTGTTCTTCCTTCTGGACCGCTCCAATAGTGTTCCTGAGGAGCTCCGCGCCGAAGCAGAGAACACCGTCAAGACGCTCTCCCAGGCATACATGACCGAAAAGGATGAAGCGGGCGTCATCGCATTCGGCGAGGAACCCAGTATCGAGCTGACGGTTGGCCCGACACTCGAATTGAAGCAGGTGCAGTCCTACGTGGGCGGCGAGCAGACCGATCTGGCCGCTGCCATCCGGCTTGCGCTGGCCGCGTTTCCGCAGGGCTACATGCGGCGCATCGTCGTGATATCCGACGGCAACGAAACGCGCGGGTCTGTGCTGGAAGAAGTCAAACTGGCCCGCGCCTCGGGCGCTGCCGTAGACGTCATTCCCATCAAGCTCGGCGGACGCGGCGAAGTGCGCATTCGCGAAGTCACGGCACCGAGCCACGTCAACGCGGACGAGCCCTTCAAGTTGCAGGTCGTCGTCGAGGCGGACCAGGACTCCAACGCGACGCTCCGCCTCTATCAGCGCGTGCGCGAAGGCGTGCGCATGCTGCAATCCGCCGAGGTCACCTTGCAGAAGGGGGACAACGCATTTCTGCTGCCGCAAGAACTCGGGGCCTCGGGCTTCTACGAGTACGAGGCCACCGTGGAATCCGCGGAAGACACCATTGCGGCAAACAATGAAGGACGTGCTTTCACCATCATTCATGGCGAGCCCACAGTGCTCTACCTCGACGCGGACCCCACGCACAGCCAGTACCTGCTGCCGGCCTTGGAAGCGGAAGGATTGGCGGTAGTACCCGTGGACTTTGGGACGATGCCCTCGAATCTTGCCGAGTTCCAGAATTACGATTCCGTCGTGCTCGCGAATGTCAGCGCGACGGACCTCTCGACCGAGCAGCTTAACTCGCTCGAAGCCATGGTACGCGACCTGGGCATCGGCTTGGTCATGATTGGCGGGCCGGACACCTTCGGCCCGGGCGGCTACTACAACTCGCCCGTGGAACGCGCAATACCTCTCAGCATGGATTTGAAGCAGCGCAAGGTCATGCCGCAAGGCGCACTGGTGCTGATCCTGCACACGTGCGAGTTTCAGGATGGCAACGCGTGGGCGCGGCGGATCGCGTTGGCCTCGTTGGACGTGCTGTCCAGCCAGGACCTCATGGGCGCGCTCGCGTACGACTGGCAGGCCGGTGAATCGTGGCTGTACACGCTGCAGCCCGTGGGCAACAAGGAGCTGATGAGGGCCGCACTGAACACCACGCAGATCGGCGACATGCCCGACGTGCAAGGCACACTGCAGAAGGCCTACGACGCGCTCGCCTCGCCGGAGTGCACGGCTTCGGTCAAGCGCGTGGTCATCATCTCCGACGGTGATCCAGCGGCGCCCACGACGGGCCTTTTGAAGAATCTCGCGGATGCATCAATCTCGGTCAGCACCATCTGCATCAACCCGCACCGCAGCCAAGACCAGGACATGCTGCGCTGGATCGCGGGCAGCACGGGCGGGAACTACTACTACGTCACCGACCCCAGCAAATTGCCGCAGATCTTCACGAAGGAAGCCGCGGTGGTGAAGCGGGCCTCGATCATCGAGGAACCCTTCACCCCGCAGGTGCAGTATGGCTCTGAAATCCTGCGCGGGATCGTCCCCGAGTCTATTCCAACATTGCGCGGTTATGTGGCCACGACGCCCAAGGAGAACGCCATCGTTTCGCTGATCTCGCACCAAAGCGACCCCGTGCTTGCCCAGTGGCGCTACGGCTTGGGGAAGTCCGTGGCGTTCACGTCGGATATCACGAGCCGCTGGGCCGCCGATTGGCTTGCCTGGGATGGATTCCGCCGCTTCTGGTCGCAGGCCGTCCGCTGGACCTTGCGCGAGACGTCTCCCTCCAACTTCCACGTCGAGTCGCGCGTGAAAGACGGCAAGGGCTATGTGAAGGTGGACGCCGTGGACGACCAGGGGCGCTTCGTGAACTTCCTGCGGCCAGAAGGGATTGTGACGGGGCCCGCTCCCGAGTTTGCGCGCATTCCGCTGGACCTGCAGCAGACAGGACCGGGCATCTACGAGGGCACCTTCCCGCTGGACAACCCCGGCGTATACATGGTCAACATGACCTATACTCGCCCCGACGGGTCGCAGGGCATGATCCCCTCAGGGCTGGCGATGAACTACGCCAAGGAATACGAGCACAACACCACGAATCTCGGCCTGCTCCAGCAAACGGCGGCGGTAGGAGGCGGCACGGTGCGTCTCCCAACTGACAACCCCTTCGAACACAACTTGTCGATTACGCCCACGATAACGCCCATCTGGCCGTATCTGGCGGCAGTCGCCGCATGCGCGTTTCCCGTCGAGATATTCGTTCGGCGCGTGATCGTGGATTTCAGCATCATCTGGGTGTGGCTGGCGGCACTCCTGCGCAAGCTGCCGCTCATCCGCAGGCTGATGCCCGAGGCAAAACCGCGGCGGATTCAGGTCACAGGTGCTTACGGCGCAGCGTCTATTCCGTCAAGGACGATGCTGTACAGCTCCTCCGGCCTGGGCATGCCCGGGGATACGGCGATACCGCAAGGGATTCTGGCCGACGCGCATGCTCCCGAGCCGGAGGTGGAGGAGCAGGCAGCGCCGGCCGTGAAGCCGCAGATCGACTATACCCAGCAGTTGCTGGCCGCGAAGGAGCGCGCCCTCGAAAAGCGAGGCCGCCGCAAAGCCCGAACCGACGACGACAACACCAGCCCCAGACCATAGACGGACGGTTGGGAACCGTGAGGGAGATGAACGATGGATTATCAGAAGGCCGCAGAAGAGTTCCGGGGAGATTTTCGGCGTCTCCACGATGAAATCGCGAAGGTCATTGTTGGCGCGGAGCCGATCATCGACGGCGTGCTGACCTGCCTCTTCGCGGGAGGTCACTGCCTGCTGGAAGGCGTACCGGGACTCGGCAAGACGCTGCTCGTGCGCACGCTGAGCCAGGCGCTCAGTCTCCAGTTCTCGCGCATCCAGTTCACGCCGGACCTCATGCCCGCCGACATCATCGGCACCAACATCATCGCCGAGGACGACGCGGGCAATCGCGAGTTCCGCTTCCGGCAGGGGCCGATCTTCGCGAATATCGTCCTCGCGGACGAGATCAACCGGGCCACGCCCAAGACGCAGTCCGCCCTGCTGGAAGCCATGCAGGAACACACCGTCAGCGTGGCGCGCACGATCCACCGGCTCGAAGAGCCCTTCTTCGTCATGGCCACGCAGAACCCCATCGAAATGGAAGGCACCTACACACTGCCGGAGGCCCAGCTCGACCGCTTCTTCTATAAGCTGCTGGTGGATTATCCATCTGCGGAGAACTTGACCAGCATTCTGGAACGTACGACGCAGCGCCACATGCCGCACGGTGAACCCGTCATGGACGCCGCGCGTATCGAGCATTGGCAGGGACTCGTGCGCGACGTGCCCGCTGCGCCCCAGGTCACCAACTACGCGGTCCGGCTCGTGCTCGCCACCCAGCCCGGGAACGAATTGTCGACGGGCATGGTCACGAAATACGCTCGTTTCGGGTCCAGCCCCCGCGGCGCACAGGCGCTGCTTCTTGGCGGGAAAGTCAACGCGCTGCGCGCGGGCCGGTTCAACGTGAGTTTCGACGATATCAAGGATTCCGCGGCCTCGGCCTTGCGCCACCGCGTGCTGCTGAACTTCGAGGCGGAAGCCGACGGCATCACGTCGGACGATATCATTCGCGACTTGCTGAACAACGTCGAGACGGCCGCCAAGGTCGCCTGAGCGAGGAGCACAAAATGACTGTGGACGGCGCGTCGATGCCGCACCTGCTGGAGCCGGACTTCCTGCGCAAGTTGGAACGTCTGTCCATCGCGGCGCGCCATGTCCAGTTGGGCCTCGCGAAGGGTGAGCGCAAGAGCAAGCGCAAAGGTAGCAGCGTCGAATTCGCGGATTATCGCGACTACGTGCAGGGCGACGACCTGCGCCACGTGGACTGGAACATCTACGGCCGGCTCGACGCGCTTTACCTCAAGCTCTTTCAGGAGCACGAGGATCTGACGGTGCACCTGCTCGTCGACGCGAGCCGCTCCATGAGCTTTGGGGCGCCATCGAAGATCGAGTTTGCCGCGCGGCTCGCCGCGGCCATCGGATATGTGGGGCTTGTGGGTTACGATCGCGTGTCCGCCGAGGCCTTTTCGGCTGCGGGCGTGCAGCGATTGGTGCCGTGCCGGGGCAAGGCGTCCGCGCACAAGCTGCTCGATTTCATGTCGCGGATCGTTGCGGAAGGCGGCACGCAGTTGGAGCAGCACACGAAATCGTATGTGATTCGGAACCGCGCGAAAGGCGTGGCCGTACTCTTCTCTGACTTTCTCGATCCGAATGGGTTTGAAGGTTGTCTGAAGCGCCTGCGGCAGTCCGGCTCCGACTGCTACGCGATCCACATTCTCTCGCGCGCGGAGATCGACCCGGCGATCACCGGCGACTTGCGACTGCTCGATAGCGAGTCTCAGGAGTACGTCGAAGTTTCCGCGAGTCCGGCGTTGCTGAAACGCTACAAGGAAAACCTGAGTGGCTTCTGCGAGGCCATCCGGCGTTTTTGCCTCGCGCGCGGTATCGGCTATATCTTCGCGCCGACGGATGGCCCCTTTGACCGCTTGACGTTGGACGTCCTGCGGTCCGGAGGGCTTTTCAAATGAGCAGGCTTTCCGCACTGGGACAGAGTCTGGGCAATGCATTGCAGCAGGCCTTTCTCGCACCGGCGTTTCTATACTTTCTGTGGCTGATCCCCATCGTGATCTTGCTCTACCTGTTGAAACTGCGCCGGACCCGCGTGGTCATTGCCAGCACGCTGTTGTGGATGAAGAGCCTGCAGGATCTGACAGCTAATGCGCCCTTCCAGCGCCTCCGGCGCAACCTGCTCCTGTTGCTGCAAATCCTCATTCTGCTGCTGGTCGTCGGTGCGCTGGCGCGTCCGTACTTCAAGGCGGAAGGCCGCGCGGGCCGCAACCTGTGCCTGCTCGTCGATCGCTCGGCAAGCATGCAGACCCGGGAAGGCGAGCAGACCCGCATGGACCTCGCCAAGGCCGAGGCGCTCCGCATGGTCGATGAAATGCAAAAGGGCGACAAGACGATGCTGGTCACGTTTGCCGAGAACACGGACGTTCTGTGCGAATTGACCGACGACCGTTCACGCCTCCGCCGGGCAATCGAGGGAATTACCGCGACCGATACGCGTACCCGCCTGCGCGACGCCTACCTCGTGGCCCACTCGCTCCGGCTGACTGTGGCCGATCTGCATGCCGTGGTCATCAGCGATGGCGGCATTACCGACCTCGACGAGATCGGACCCCGCAACTTTGGCCAAGTGCGCGAGGTCGCCGACACTTCGACGGAGGCCCGCGCGCGCGGCTACGACCTCAGCTTCCTGCAAGTCGGCACGACGTCCGCCAACGCTGGTATTGTCGCGTTCAGCCTGCGCGAACCCGAACAGGGCCAGCCCGGCGAGAAGCAGAGCTTCGTGCTGGTTCACAATGATGCGCCGGAACCGCTGCTCACGACCGTCACGTTATCCTTCAATGATTCCACGCTGGCGGTGGAAGAGATCGAAGTGCCCCCAGGCGAGGACGGCGAGCTGGTCTTCGCGCATCCGGAACTCGGGACCGGCATCCTCAAGGCCGAGCTGGACCACGAGGATGCGCTGCCGGTCGATAACGTCGCATGGCTGACGCTGCGGCCCGCGGCCAGGATTCGCGTGCTGCTCGTCGCGGAACCCGAGGCGCCCGGCGCGTACTTCCTGCAGCGCGTGCTCGCGCCCGACCCGCGCGTGGAACTCAGCACGCTGCCACCTGCGAACTACGCGCCCGGACATACGGCGGATCTCACGGTGTTCTATAATTTCGCGCCGCCGGCGCTGCCTTCGGGCACACTGCTCTTCATCAACGCGCTTCCGCCGTTACCGGGCATCGGTTCGGAAGGGTCCCTGGATCGGCCGGCCGTCATTGCGACGGACTCTGAACATCCGCTCATGCGGTTCAATCTCAACCCCGGCAATGTGGGCATTTCGTCCGCGCAGAAGCTCGTGCTTCCCGAAGGCGCTCACACGATCGTGTCCGCGCCCGGTGCGCCGCTCATCGCCGACGTGTCCCAGGGCGGGCAATCGATCGCGGTGATCGCGTTCGATATTGCGGCAAGTGATTGGCCCCTCAATCTCTCATTCCCGCTGTTCTTCCAAAACCTGCTCGCATGGGTTCCTCGCTCGGCGCTTGCGGAAGAGACCTCCGTGGATGCAGGGCATCCGCTGACCCTGGTTTCGCGTCCCGAGACTGCCGAAGCGACCGTGCAGAATCCGTCGGGCCAGACGGAGCGCGTCATCCTGGATCCGCTGCGTCCCGTGTATTTCAGTGATACGCAGGATGCCGGCTTGTACACGGTCACCTATTCGGAAAGCGATACCGAGCGGTTCGCCGTGAATCTGCTCGACCGGACGGAATCCTCAGTGACGCCGGCTGTGGCGCTGAACATCGGCGGAGGTGACTTCAGGGCGCAGCGTGGTCACGTGCGCCAGAATCGGGAATTGTGGCGTTGGCTCCTGGGGGCGGGCATTGCCGTGCTGGCCCTGGAGTGGTGGGTATTCAGCAGGAGGGCCTGGATTTGAAGTTCGCAAATTGGCCGCGCAGATCGATACCACCGGCGTTGGGCCTCTTGACCCTGTGCCTCTCGGTGCTTGTACCCGCCGCGCCCGCGCAAACGGTGTCCGCGATTCCGGAGGGCGAGATATATGCGGACATCTCGATGACCTTCGTCACCGCGTACAAGGACGGCGCCTGGGTACCCGTGGACGTCACGGTCCGCAACAACAAAGAGGACATCCAGGGCTGGATTGAAGTCTCGGTCACGACCCTGAACGGTCCCGCGAGTCCGGTGTACCGCACGCCCGCGGAATCGCCCAAAGGCTCCACGAAACGGTTCCGCGTCTACTGCCGGCTCAGCGGGGCCACGGGTATCCATGCGATGCTTTACAAGAAGCGGCGTCCGGCGTTGGATGCGCCCATCCGCGTGGACCTCACGCCCATCCGGTCAGACGATCTGGTCAGCCTCATCCTGGATGATGAACCCGCGGACTACGGGTTCCTGCGCTCCGCCCTGGATCGCGTGGGCAGCGGCGCGGGGCTTCACCGGCACACGTTGCGCACCGCCGACCTTCCCCAGATGCCCGCGTACCCGCAGTGTTTCGCTGCCTACAACATGGTTGTGCTCGGCCAGATCGACCCCGGCCAGATCGGACTGCGGCAACGCGACCTGCTCCAGCGCTATGTGGAGGAAGGCGGGGTTCTGGTCGTATTCGCAGGCGAGAACGCTGCCCGTTTTCGCGGTACCTGGGTTGAAGAGCTTGCCGGTGTCAGCATCGGCGAACAGCAGACGATTGACCAGGCGCTGCTCGCCAACGCCGTGTTCGGCGAGGCGGACCGCGCGGGGGCCCGCAGCGGACGCGAGGCCCTCATCACGCGTCTGACTCCCGCGGCAAGCGAGGTGCTGGTCTGGGGCAGGGATCCGGTGCTCGCCACGTCGCGTCCGTTGGCGCGCGGTCTGGTGGTCACGCTGGCCGTCGATGCACACGGCAAAGCCCTTCAAGAGTGCGCGGGCTTCCTGCGCCTGTGGGGCGACCTCGTTTCGCACAACACCACCAAGACCCAACTCAACTTCGCGCAAGCCGCCAGCACCGCGTCGCAGATGCTCCCGTCGGCAACTGGCATTCGCGTCTATCCTTGGACGTCGGTTCTGATCTACTTGCTGCTGTACTTCTTCGTCGGCGTGGTCGCCAATTGGCTCTTTTGGAATTGGATGAAGCGGCGCGAGATGGCCTGGGTATGCCTGGTATTCTTCTCGCTGGGGTTCACGGCCTACGCGCTCGTCTACGGCACGGCGGGCCGCGCCAAATCGACCGAACTGACGCAACTCGAAGTGCTGCGCGTGCCCGAGTCGGGGCGCGTGGGCAGCGTGCATTCCATGGTCGGGGTGCTGTCCGCGCGGACTGCCTGGTACGACCTCCGCCTCACCAATGAGTTTGCCCTCGTCAGCGATTCCTGGAACGCCATGTCCCAGCAATACTACATGGGCCCCGGCGGCTTCATTGACGCGAACAGGGCCTTCCAGTTCGTGTTCGACCAGCCCCCGCGCGTGGAAGAACTGCGCGTCGGCGCGAGCGTGCTGCGTGTCTTCGAGGTGGAATCGGACGCGACCCTGCCCGGTGGTGTCGAGGGGCTGCTCGTCTGGGACGATACCGGATTGCACGGCACCCTCGTCAACAAGACGGGCGTCCCAATTAGGAACCCATTTGTGCTCCTGGAAGGCATGAGCATCCCCTTGGGCGACATGAATGACGCCACGGAGTGGCCGGTTTCCGTGCCTACCACGCGGATGGTGATCAGCACCATGGCTCGCAGAGACGAGTTCGGGGGGTATGGATACCCCTACGGCTACTACGGCATGGAACGCAGCGACCTCTCGTTGGTCGAGTCCATGGTCCAGCAAAGTCTCATTACCATTTCGAATGATTTCACCGGGCAACCTAACCCCGCACTGGGCCCAGTCCTGTGCGGATGGTCGAACGGGGTTGCGCACCGCAGCGTTGCGCTGAATGAGCCCGCGGTCGAGCGCATCGCGCGCACCTTGGTTATTGCCGACATCCGCGTGGATCGCGCGAAAGCCCCCGTGCCGCTGCGCGTTCCGTTGCAGGTGTTGGTCAACGAAGTGCCCCAACAGACGAATCCCTACGCATACGGATGGCGAAGCAGCATGCAGGGGATTCAGGGCGATCAGAAGGCACCCGTTCAGATCATCGTTCCACCGCAGTATGCGGACGCGAAGGATACGACCCTGCAAGTGGAACTCCACTGGACTGCCGACAATCCCGAAACGGCAACGGTCTACGCTCCGGAAGGTGCGGACGCGGACTGGAGTGCCACCCACCAGACCGGCACGCAGCCGCAGTCCAATCGCAACGTATCCTACGTGGTTACGACGTACCAGGAAAGGGACTGGCAGAGATTCTACGACTCCGCGACGACGTGGGTGCGGGGCAACGTACAACTGAGGAAGGACACGGTCACCGGCGGCTACTGGGGAAGTTATCACCTCACCGCGGCATTGCTCGTGCCGCGGCATGAGGAAGCAATTGGAGACTGGACACCATGGCAATAGTGGAAACCAAGCTGCTCACAAAGAAATACAACTCCTTCACGGCTCTTAAAGATCTGAATCTCATCATCGAGGAGGGCGATATCTTCGGATTCATCGGGCCGAACGGCGCGGGCAAGACCACGACCATCCGCATTTTGTCCACGTTGCTGGCGCCCACGGCGGGCGTGGCCTATGTGGACGGCATCGATGTGAGCAAACACCCCTACGAGATCAAGAAGATCTTGGGCTACATGCCCGATTCGTTCGGCGTGTACGACGGCATGCGCTTGCGCGAGTACCTGGACTTCTTCGGGGCCGCCTACAAGATCCCGCGCGCGAAGCGGAGCGCCATCATCGACGATGTGCTCACGCTGACCGACCTCACCAGCAAGGCCGACGACTTTGTGAGCGCGTTCTCGCGGGGCATGAAACAGCGTTGCTGCCTCGCCAAGACACTGCTCCACGATCCCAAGGTGCTGCTGCTCGATGAACCTGCCAGCGGACTTGACCCACGCGCCCGCATCGAGATGCGCGAGCTGTTGAAGACCCTGCGCGAAATGGGGAAGACCATCCTGATCTCCTCGCACATCCTGTCCGAACTGGGCGACATGTGCAACAAGATCGGCATCATCGAGCACGGCACCCTGCTTGCCGCGGGCAACTACAAGGACATTCTCCACAGCTTGCGGCAGGACCTGGAGGTCTTGCTTGAAGTCGTCGAGGGCGGTGACGCCGCCGCGGAGATTCTCGCCAGCACGCCGGGCATCACGGGCGTCGAACGCTCCGGCAACGAGTTCCGCATGGACGCCAAGCTGGATCGAGTCCAACTGGCCGATCTCAACACGCGGCTCGTGCAGGCCGGCGTGAAGGTGTTGAGTTTTACCCAGGACGAAGGCGACCTCGAAGACGTGTTTCTTCACGTCACCAAGGGGGGCCTGTAGGCATGGGCTCGATCCTGCCGTCGTTGATCATCGTCAAGCGCGAACTACTGACGAGCCTGCGCCGCACGCGCACGCTCCTGTTCGTGGTGGCGCTGCTCCTTGCGGCGGGATCCGTTGTGCTGCTCGGTTGGCCTTCCGGCAATGTGCCTTCCACCTACGTGGCCGCGGTTTCCAGGCAGATGCTCTTCTCCGTGTCGATCACCTTGTTCGTTGGATGCATCCTCTTCGTGCCGGGCATCGCCGCGTATACCATCGTGAGCGAGCGGGAACAGGACACCCTGGACGCGCTCTACCTCACCCTCGTGCGGCCTTCCGGCGTGGTTTCCGCAAAGGCCCTGAATACGGTCGGCGTCTACCTATTGCTCATCGTGGGGACTTTTCCCGTGCTCGCCACGGTCATGTTCGGCGTGGGTCTGGATTGGTCCGAACTCGCGGCCATCCTGGGGCTGCTCACCGGCTCCGCCGCGTGCTGCGCGATGATCGGGGTACTTTGCTCGTGCCTGTTTCGCCGCACGTTTGTGGCGCTCGTCGCCTCCTACGTGGCCACCGTCGGACTGCTGTGCGGGCCTTGGTACTTCTTGCTCTTCCTACACCTTCTGGTTACGGGGAGAACCTTCTACCTTTTCAATTACGTGGGCCGCGGTATTGGGCGCGCCGATTGGTCAACCGTATTCTCTCCATTGCACGTGCTTCTCGGGATTCAGACCCAGAGCCTTTCCGCGTGGCAGCTTCCGGCCGCTCTTGTCATCCAGGCAGTGTTCTGCCTCGTGTGCTTCTTCATATCCGTTCGCTTTCTTCGGCGGCCCGCGCAACCGCGCGCGGTTTCCGGCGAGAAGCCGATCGAAGACCCGAAGATCCTGCACGCGCGCCGCACCCAGTTTCCGTTCTATCTCGTCGATCCCCTGCGCCGGAAACCCATGATCGAAGACGGTAAGAACCCGATGCGGGTCCGCGAGATCCGCTGGGGCCTCTTCAACCGGGGCACGGTGCTGATTCGCATCTTCTATTGCGTTTTCACGGTGTGCCTCTTCGCTTCACTGTTTCTATCGATGGGATCGGGGCGCAGTGTGCAGAATTCTCTTGTAATGTGGCTGACGATTGAAAACGGGCTGATCATGCTGGTTGTCTGCGGGCTTACGGCGAATTCTTTTGCCAAGGAATATGAATTGGGCAACATTGACATGCTCCGCATGACCCTGCTGCGGCCCGCTTCCATGGTCACTGGGAAGATCTCCGGCAGTTTCACTTCACTCATCCCCATAGCCTTGGCCCTTGGGATTGGAAGTCTTCCGATCTTGTTTTTTCAGTCGTCCAAAGCGTGGGTCCTCATACCGGGTTTCATCACCCTCGCGGTGTGCGCGGTGCTCACCACCAGCGCCAGCATTCTGACCTCGCTCATTGCGCGCCGCACCAATGCGGCGCTGATGGGCGGTATCGCACTGAATGCCTTCCTTTTGCTGGGTCTCCTTGCGTGTGTGGCAGTTTCCGGCGGCGTTCTAATTGAATTCGATATCATTCCAAGGATCGACGACGGCTTTCTATTGTTCCTCTCGCCTCTGTTGTCGTTTCCCGCTGCATTCACGACCACGAATTCGCACGCGGGCGCGTGGCTCCTGACTCAAGCGATCTTCTTGGGTGTTGCCGGACTGCTGGTCGCCGCGACCATCGCGTATCTTACAAGAAGCAGGATGCGCGACACATGAGGCGAGTCGCGAATATGGGCGCAGCAATTCGCGACATGCCCGTCATGGCCCTGTTCCGCCGCGAGTTGTTGACCCGCCTGCGCATGGCGCGTCCTTTTGTCCTGTTGATACTCCTGCTCCTCTTCGCGGGCTTCCTTGTCTCCGTGAACTACCCGGAGCGGGAACTGCCGCCGTACGCGTTTGCGTCGTCCTCTCAGACCATTGTGAGTGTTCTCATCGTGCTTCTTTTCGCGAGCGCGATCCTGCTTCTGCCCCCCTACGGCGCAGCCACCATCCAATCGGAGCGCGCCCGCGACACCTTCGAGCAACTTTCGCTCACGCTGATTCGCCCTTCGGGCATCGTACTGGCCAAGTTCCTGGGCACATTGGGCGTCTTTGGCTTCTTGGCGATCGCTGTCCTGCCCTTTCTAGGCACGTCATTTTTCCTTATCGGCATGGACTGGCAGGCGGTGCTCGCCTCGGCCGTCATTATTCTCACGACGGCCATCTCCTGCGCCAGCGCGGGGGTGTATTGCTCTACGAGATTTCGCAACGCCACAGGCGCCGTTATCGTCGCGTATCTTTGCGCCCTGGCCATGCTGGGCGGGTATCTCCTCCCGATCATCGTCCTACTTTCTCCCATGCTGGCCGCGCTCGACGGCAACACACCCGCCTGGCTGGTTGTCGGCGGGATGTGCGGCGTGATGACATCGCCCTTCGCGGCTCTCGTCATTGTTACCGCGCAAGAGGGTCCCGCGTGGGGCGTGCTGGTGACGGCGGTCTTTCAGGGGCTCCTGAGCCTCTTCGTGCTTCATGCGGCAACCCGGGTCCTCCGCCGTCCCTTTGAACCACCACCCCCGGAGATTGAGGACTTGCCGGCCCTTCCCGCACAGGCAGGCGGGCATGACAAGCCGCGCGTTCAACTCAAACCGCTTGACGATCGCTGGAATCCCGTCATGCAGCGCGAGATCCGATGGGGCTCGGTGTTCGGCCAGTTACGTGGCCTGGGCGTCTTTGGCGTGTTCTTCTCGGTGCTTCTGTGGATCGTCATCGCGCTCGGATTCATATTCTCGGGAGACACGTCCGGGGGCCTCTCGCCATCCGACGCCCAAGCCGCCATCAACGTGTGGTTGGGTATCCAGATGGCCATGATCATCTTGCAGACGCTCGGACTCGCATCGGTCCTCTTCATCGCGGAGCGGGAGCGCGATACCTACGATATGCTGCGCATGACAGCCATGAGGCCGCTGGAAATCCTCCGCGGGAAGATTGGGAGCACCCTGGCCCAGGTGGGGATCTTGCTTCTGGCCGCGATCGCGCTGTCCGTGTTTCTCCTTGTCCCCATTCGCCGCGCCACCGGCGGATTCACGCTATTGGCCACGGGCTTCAGTTCCGCCGGCGTTGTCTTGCTTGTTTGCGCTCTCCTGGGGACTATCGCATCCCTCCGCGCCCGCACGACGCCGATGGCCGTTCTGGGCGCGTACGCACTTTGCGCAGCGGTCCTGATGGCCCCCATCGGGCTGCACTGGACCGCCGAGATGCTCGTCTACCGCTTCACGCTGGGCGAGTACTATTCGAACGAGTTGCTCGCCTTATCCCCACTGACCATGTTCTTCTGGGCTCAGAAGTCGCTCATTCTCGGCTATACCCGTGATTTCCTCCAGATGTGGGCCGGCTGCACGGCCCTGCACCTGCTGATGATCGCTGTCCTTTATCGCTGGACCCGCTGGATTCTCCTGCGGAAGGCGGTGCGCGATGGGTGAGTTGCTGCGCGGCGCATTGCACTTGCCTTCCTCAGCCCTGGTGCGGCGCGAATTGCTGCGCACGCTACGGCGTGTGCGGCCTCTGGTCTTTCTGGTGATCCTGCTGCTCATTGCGATCTGGATCGTGGGAGAGAGCTGGCCATCGCAGTATGCCAATGCCCAAACTGTCGCCTGGATGTCCCGCGACCTCCTTGCGGTCGTCATCGTGTCGTTGTACGTGTGCGCCGCCATCTTGATGCCCGCCTACGGGGCGACCTCGATTGTCGTTGAGCACGAGCAGGACACCTACGACCTTCTCATTCTCACCTTGATTCGGCCCTCGGGCATCCTCTTCGGCAAGCTGCTCAATACGCTGGGTGTGTTCGCCCTATTTGCATTTGCCGTCATGCCGGTTGCGGCCACCGTCTTCCTGCTCGTTGGTTTGGAATGGCAGCTCTTGGTGCAACTTCTCGCGATCGTCGGCGCAACGGCCTTGGTCTGTGCCTCGGCGGGCGTGTACTGTTCCGTTCGCAGGCGTGGCGTAGTGAGCGCCGTCCTCAGCAGTTACGTCATTACTGCGATTCTGCTCGGCGTGTACCTGATTCCCTGTGTGGTCCTCATCGAGCTCTTCCAGTTGTACAGCATGCAAGGTGAGTTTGAGGAATTCGCGATCATCGTGTCCTCACCCGTCACCATGGCCTATGCGGCCTCGGGAGACCTCACCTTCTTCCAGTTGGCGAAGGCGCTCGCCGTGCAGGGTCTTTTTGCGCTCATCCTGCTCACGAAGGCATGGATGTGGATCCGTAAGCCGCGCGCGTCCTATTTGCAGGGAGCCCCGGTGCCGTCGCTTTTCGATCGCTGGCGCGGGGACCGAAGCATGCGCTACAAGCGGCAGACACGTCACGGAGCCATATCGGATTCCGCCAATCCCGTCTACATCAAAGAGGTCCGTTGGGGCGCCTTCACTGGAACGCGATACTTCCCCTGGCTTTTTGTAGGACTGCCTGTGCTTTTGTGCGTACTGGATGTCATGGGATGGCTTCTCCTGTTTTTCGAGGTCAGGGCGAGCGACTTGGAGATGCTCTTGCCAATGGGCTGGGCGGTCATGGTCATGGGATTGGCGGGACTCGTTGCTCCGGCCCTTCTCGCGAATGCGCTTACCAAAGAATACGAGCGCGAGAATATCGATGCCCTGCGGATGACGCTCGTAACGCCCCGCCAGATCATTTGGGGCAAAGCGCGGGCCGGTGTCGTCTCCGCGTTGCCGCTGCTGGCGGCGTTCATCCTGAGTGGATGGGTGATCCCCATGCTGGCGGGGGGGAAGCCCTGGCAGTGGAGTTTTGTCTGGACTGGTATCATCTCCGCGTGGACCAGCGTACTGGTCGTGCTGAGCCTAAGCATCTACGGCTCCATGATGACCAAGCGCACGCCGACCGCCATTCTGTTGGGGTACATCTGCTCCTGGACGGTCTTGTTCGGATTCTACCTTATTGCCCTCTTTACGGATATGAACATGCTCACCCAGGAAGGCACCAATACGTATTATTCGTTCATCGCGTTTTTCTCCCCCTTGACGGCGTTCTTTGACAATCTCGAACAGTTCGACTACTTCAGCGGCCGGAACTGGTTCCGGCAGATGAGCGATGACCCGTACTTTCTGTATACACGGTACTGGCTGGCAAGCGTGATCGCGCACCTTCTATTCTGTCTATTCCTGCTTTCCGTGTGCTCGCGCGCGTTCCGCGTGAGCCGGATGCAGGATCCGTGAATGAAAGGTCTATCAATGTTCAAAGAACACCGGAGTTATATGCGGGGCATCCTTCTTGTAACGGCGTGCGCGGCGACGCTCTTCCTGGCGCACGGCTGTGCGCGGGAGAAGGCCCCTGCCGTCGTGGTGTACACCGCGCTGGACGAGATGTACTCGCAGCCAATCCTCTCCGCGTTCACCGAGCAGACGGGGATCCGCGTCCTGCCTGTCTATGACACGGAGGCCTCGAAGACGACGGGGATGGTCAGCCGCTTGGTCGCGGAACGTGACCGCCCCCGTGCCGATGTGTTCTGGAACAACGAGACCGCGCAAACGATCGTGCTCAAGAACAAGGGCATCCTCGAAGCCTATCGTTCGCCTTCCGCCGAGTCGATTCCGGATGCATTCAAAGACCCCGAAGGTTTTTGGACCGGCTTCGCGGCGCGCGGACGCGTCATTATCTATAACACCGACTTGGTGAAGGTGCCGCCTTCCTCGATACGTGACCTGCTCAAACCGGAGTGGGCGGGCCGCGCGGCCATCGCGAAGCCTCTTTTCGGCACCACGGCCACGCATGCGGCGGCGCTCTTCGCGGCCTGGGGCGATGGCGAAGCGAAAGCGTTCTTCCACGGATTGAAGGACAACCAGATCGCCGTACTCGCGGGCAACGCCACCGTGCGCGATCAGGTCGCGGCGGGGGAGTATGCTTGGGGACTCACCGATACCGACGACGCCAATGGGGCGGTCGAAGATGGCCGCCCCGCAAAGTGGCTGTATCCGGACCAAGGCCCCGATGGCCTTGGGACGCTTGTCATCCCCAACACGGTGGCGCTCGTCAAAGGCGCGCCGCACCCGGATGCCGCCCAGAAACTGATCGACTACCTGCTGAGTCCGCAGGTGGAGGAAGCGCTTTCCAAGATGCGTTCGATCCAGATTCCGTTGAATCCCAATGTAGTGGCCTCGGAGCGGGTTCCCAAAGTCTCGGACACGCGCACCATGGCCGTCACGTTCGATGAGATTGCGGCCCGAATGGAATCCACGGCCGTCTTCGTGAAAGAAGAATTCCTGCAGTGAAGACTACCTGCCGGGAGCACGAAAGACGAGGGTATCCGCGTGCGGCATCCGCGGACTGATGTCCATACACGCAGGGCGGCGTCGCTGCTCGTGTGGGCAGCCGTGCTGGTGATGGCAGTGCTTCCTGTGGCGATACTGTTTGTGCGAGCCATCGTAGTCGAGGGCCAAGTGAACCTCGATTCCTTCCGCTCCGTGTTGTTCAGCACCCGCCAGTGGCGCCTGCTGGCAAATAGCGTGCTCGTGGCGGGCGGCGCCGCGTGTCTGGCCACGCTGCTTGGGGCGCCGGCTGGCTACGCGCTAGCCTACGCCCGCGTGCCCGCACGGCGGCTGCTGACGGCGCTCCTCGCCATCCCCGCGCTCTTGCCGCCGTATGTTCTCGCGACTGCCTGGGCGGTCATGCTCGGCGCAAACGGCGTATTGGGTTCATGGCTGGGCGCCCTGTTGCCCCTGGGACAGGCGCGTCCGAGCCCGTTCAGCGTGCCCGGTACAATTCTGGTGCTCGCATTCACGTACTACCCGCTTGTCACTTTCGCAGCCGTCGCCGCGCTGTCCCGTTTCGATGGGCGTCTCGAGGAAGCCGCCCTGCTTACGGGCGCACGCGCGCGTGTGTTTCGCAGCGTCGTCGTCCCCTTGACCTTGCCCTCTGTCCTCACGGGGGCGCTGAGCGTGTTCGTGCTCGCGCTGCTGAACTTCTCTGTCCCGTCATTGCTGCAGGTGAACACTTACCCCGTCGAGCTGTACGCATCCAGCGCAACCTACGACTTCGCCGCGGCAACCGCCCAATCGCTTCCACTCCTGGCTCTGTGTCTGATCGCGTTGAGCGCGTGGGCAGTCGTCTTGCGCCCCCGCAACGCGTGGCTGACGGGAGCGCGCCGCGAGCGTTCTCTGCGTGTGTCGCCCCGCGTGCGCGCCTGGGCCGCCGCCGGGTGCTGGGGGCTTGTGCTGCTCAGCGTGTTCGCGCCGCTCGCATCGCTCTTCGTGCGCTCGCTCCCGTTACGCACCTACCTCAGCGTATGGGAAACCGCACGCGGCGAATTCGGCACGAGCCTGCTGGTGGGCGTGCTCTCGGCCACGCTCCTAGCCGGGCTGGCATTTCTTCAATCCGCGCTGCTAGGTAAGGGCCGTCAAGCCGCGGTTCTTATGCTTGTGGAGTTGTTACCATTCGCGGTCACGGGCCCGTTGCTGTCGCTGGGCCTGATCGCGCTGTGGAACCGCGACGGTCTTCCGGGTCTTGTCTACGACAGCCTGGCCATCGTCGTGTTGGCCTGCGGGGCCCGCTACCTCTTCATCGCGGCAGGCATTCTCGCAGCGGGCGGCCAGCGAATGAATCCCCGCCTCCACGAGGCGGCGCGCGTGCAAGGCATCTCCTGGTGGCGCGCGATGTTCGGCATCACGCTTCCCTTGCAGGTCCCATTCCTCGTGGCATGCTGGGGCCTGGCCTTCGTGCTTGCCGTGGGCGAACTCGACGCGACTGTGCTGGTATGCCCTCCCGGGAAGACCACGCTCGCCATTCGTCTCTTCACCCTGATGCACTACGGCCCCGACGCCTATGTGGCGGCCTTGAGTCTCATGACGGCGCTCGTCATTCTGTGCGCGGGCGCATGTGCCGCGTGGGCATACGGCCGGATAGGGAACACCCGTGACGCATCGCATTGAAATCCGCGCAGTCAGCAAGTCCTACGGCCCTCGACCCATTCTCACGAAATACTCGCTGGAGGTGGGAGAGGGGGAGTGCGTTACCCTGTGCGGCCCTTCCGGCATCGGCAAGACCACCCTCCTGCGTCTCATCGCAGGATTGGAACTGCCGGACGCAGGTGAAGTGAGGATTCATCTGGATGGGTTGGAGCACACGCCGCCGCTCTTGGACGGCGCTGTAGGGATGGTGTTTCAGGATCTCGCCCTGTGGCCGCACATGCGCGCGGCGCGTCACCTGGATTTCGTATTGCGTGGCCGCGGCCTGTCCCGCGCGCAGCGCCGCCAACGCGCCGCTTCCTTGCTCTCCACCGTGGACCTGTCCGCGCTCGCGAGGTCCTTCCCGCACCAGATGTCCGGCGGCGAACAGCAGCGGCTCGCCTTCGCCCGCGCCATGGCGACCGCTCCAAGAATCCTGTTGCTGGACGAACCCTTCTCCAATCTCGATGTCACGCTGCGCGGAAGACTGGTTGAAGGACTGCGACGCCTTCAGCGCGAACAGTCCCTCACGATTGTCATCGCCACCCACGACCCGGAGGAGGTCTCGGCACTGACGGGCCGCATCGAGTACGTGGCCAATCCCAGTTGAGAGCATTGGCGAGAGCGCGTGTTCCTGGTGGCGTGGTACATCGCTTCGCACCCGTGAGACCCCCCTTCTTTCACCGGACACGCATTTGGTTTATGATCCTGCAGTCGAATGGGACTGACCCTGTCTTTTGCGCAGGCTTTTCGCGCTGGGATACCGGTCTCGACCGCGGAGATTCCGCTCTCGGCCGCGAAACACCGGGTCTGTCCCGAATTGCGCTGCCTTTTGATGGTGCGGAAGCGGGAGCAGACTAGAATCCGGAGTGAAAGCACATCAACTGGGAATGCCAGCGTCCTTGATGGCATCTTGAAGAGCCGGCAGGGATGCCGGCGCTCCTGGTTGGCCAGCTTTTTCGGAGAGTCTTGTGGTGCTCCAGACTCCGCAACGCGAAAAATGAGCGCCATTCGGGTCTCTCGCTTGCGCGTTACGCAGTGGGCGCTGATGAGGGGAATGGGGTACGGCATGCGGCCGAGTCTGGAGCGAACATTTCGTGTGCGCCACTATGAGTGCGACGCGTACGAGATGGTCTATTACACAAACTATCTTCGCTACATTCAGGAAGCAGCGATGGACGCGTCGGCCGACGTTGGGTTTGACCCAGCGTGGTATGCGGCAAGCGGGACGTCCTGGCTGGTACGCGAGACGGAGGTCGAGTATCACCGCCTGCTGCGCTACGGCGATTCCGTCCGCGTGAAGACCTGGGTGGAGGATTTCCGGCACGCCATGTCGCGGCGCGCCTACGAGCTGCGCGAGGATTCATCCGGGGAGTTGGTTGCGCGCGCGGCGACGGAATGGGTCTATCTCGACACCGCTAAAGGGAAACCCGCGCGCATCCCCGAGGCGTTCAAAGAGAAGTTCTTCCCGGACGGTCCACCTCCCGAGCCCGAAAAGCGCGCACGCTTTCCGGAGCACCCGGTGCCGGAGCAAGGCGTCTTTCGCCAGCGGCGCCGGGTGGAGTGGCGCGACATCGATCCCGCCCAGCATGTGAACAACTCCGTCTATCTCGCCTACGCGGAGGACAGCGCCGTGGAGGCGTCGATGGCCGCGGGCTGGACACCGGCCCGCATGCGCGAACAGGGCTTCACCATCCAGGTGCGGCGGCACCGGATCGAGTACAAGCTGCCCGCCGTGCTTGGCGACGATCTGGAAATCGCCACGTGGCTCAGTGATGTCGGCGAGAACTCAGTCACCCGGGACTACACGATGACCCGTCTTTCGGATGGCGTGCTTCTGGCGCGGGCGCTGGCTGAATTGGAGTGGGTGGACGCACAGTCCGGCAAGGCAGTGCCCATACCACCGCCGTACCGGAGCGCAATCGGTTCATGAGTTTCGCCAGCATTCAGTACGCCGTCTTTCTCACGATCGTGTACGGGCTGTACCGGATGATGTCCCATCGGCAGCAAAACCTGATGCTGCTGGCGGCAAGCTACATTTTCTATGGCGCTTGGGACTGGCGTTTCCTCGGTCTCATGCTCATCTCGACCGTGATTGATTATGCGGTGGCGCTTCGCCTGCGCACCGCGGAGGCGCCTCGGGCCCGCAAAGGCCTTCTCCTTGTTTCCATCTGCGCCAATCTGGGGCTTCTCGGCGCTTTCAAATACTTCAATTTCTTCGCGTCTTCCCTCGCGGACCTCGCAGGTGCATTCGGAATCACGCTGCACTGGACCACACTTTCCATCGTCTTGCCGGTCGGGATTTCGTTCTACACGTTTCAGACGCTGAGTTACACGATCGATGTCTACCGGCGCAAGCTTGAGGCTACCGATCGTTTCTTCGATTTTGCGCTGTTTGTGGCGTTCTTTCCCCAACTGGTGGCGGGCCCCATCGAGCGGGCCAGCCACCTGCTACCGCAAGTGCTGAAGCCGCGCACCATCACGTGGGATCAGAGCACGCGCGGGGTCTATCTCATCGCATTCGGCCTCTTCAAGAAAGTCGTAATCGCGGATGGCGTGGCACATTCCGTGGACACGATCTACAACGCGGGGCTCAACGTCACCTGGGCCGACATCATCCTCGCGACGTACCTTTTCGCGCTCCAGATCTACTGCGATTTCTCGGGATACTCCGACATCGCGCGCGGCTCCGCGAAGCTCATGGGCTTCGATATCATGGTGAACTTCCGACTCCCTTACTTCTCCTCAAACCCCAGCGAGTTCTGGCGGCGGTGGCACATCAGCTTATCCACGTGGTTACGTGACTATCTCTACAGTCCCCTCGGCGGCAACCATCACGGAACCGCCAAGACCTATCGCAACCTCATGACGACCATGGTGCTCGGCGGGCTCTGGCACGGCGCGGCCTGGAACTTCGTTCTCTGGGGCGTCTTTCAAGGCGCGATCCTCTGCATCCACCGTCCCTTCGCCAAGGGCCGAAAGGACGCCCCGCCCCGCACTGGCCTGAGCGCCTGGGTGATGCAGGCGGCATCCGTCGCGTTCTTTTTTCACGTGACATGTTACGGGTGGCTGCTATTCCGTGCACGCTCCTTCGAGCAGATCGCCGTGTACACCGCGAGACTCGTGACCGATTTCGGCAATCTGCACACGTCCATCCCCATGCCGCCCTTCGCAACGCTTCTCGGAATTCCGCTGCTCGTACTTCTGGATACCTGCGAGTACCAGAAGGGAACTGCGCAGTTCTATCGCCATTGGGTCGCGCCCGCGCGCGGTCTGCTGTACGCCGCTCTTGCCTTTGTGTTTCTCATGGGTACGAGTAATGAACCGTCACAATTCATCTATTTCCAATTCTGAGCCCAGCATCCAAACGCGATTGCGCACGAACGCAAAGGCGGCACTGTGGGCTGTATTCTTTCTCTTTCTCATGGACGTCTCGGTGAATCTCCTCTTTCCCTATCCCGGCGATCCTCACGCCATGCCGAACGCCGTGCAGCGCTATTTTGAATACGGCCGTTCGACCGAAGCCAAACTGGAGCGGCTCATCGGCCCTACGGACGAAACCACGGCCCCGATTGGATTCGCGGGATGGCTGAACCCCGATGACTGGGCCAGCCAGCCGCAGGCCCCCGCGCAACCGGACGGCATCCTCATGGCCGTCTATGGCATGTCCTTTGCCGCCGACGTGGGCAATGCCGTGTGCGAAATGGACCCGCGGTTTACCATGCGCTTCATCGGCGGCCCTTCCGCGCCCCCCAACTTCGTGTATGCCGCGTACGAACTGGACCGCGGCAAGTATCCCATTAAGGTCGCCGTGCTGGGAATCCTGGCGTCGAGCCTGCGCGGCATGGATACGCTGACCGGGATTACGATGAACTTCGAGCAGCCTTATCCGTTCACGTATCCTATCTACCGCGTGCAGGGTGGCGCGCTATACGCCGAGTGGCCGGCGATCCGTTCTCTTCCCGAACTGCGTAGCGCGTTGGCTGACCCCGTGCGATGGAACACCTTCGTCGAGCAGCTCGCCACGCATGATCGCTACTACAGCCCCCTGCTTTTCGAGCGCACGCCGTTGGACCATTCCGCGATCGTCCGCATGGCGCGCCGTGCGTGGGCGCAGCGTCGTGACTTGCAGATCGTGGAGTCTCTCCACGATGGCAGCGGTTTCAAGGAATCGGCGCCCGCAGTCCCCGTCTTGCGCGCAATACTGAGAGGATTCGCGAAGTCCTGCACGGCCGAAGGAGTGATCCCCTTCGTGTATCTGGTCAACGACCGCGGCTACTCGGATCACCTGTACCGGCTGCTCGCGCCCACCCTCGATTCGGAAGGTATTAACTATGTGAGTACTCACATCTACGCGCCCTCGGACAACCCTGCCAACTTCATTGGCGACGGCCACTTCACGGAGGCCGCCAACACCCGAATCGCCGAGGCCATGCACGGGGAGATCTTCGCAGAACTTCAAACACCACTTGCGGAAAAGCGCGATCTCCTGAGAGAATAGGAGGGTACTGATACCAATCTCCGGTTGGGCAAAGGTTGAAATCACCATGTTGCGAATTCTGGTCTTGTGCGCACGTGATTGGCGGCACCCCCGGGCCGCGGGCGTGGAGCACTACACCCATGAGGTGTTCAGCCGGATCGCGAGACAAGGCCACTACGTCGCGTGGCTCTGCCAGAACCATGGCGGTCTTCCCTTCGCACGAAGTCGTGTGCAGAACATCGAGTCCGTCGATGGCATTCAGGTTGCCCGGCTCGGGTCCCGGGTACTCTACCGGCCCATGGTTGGGCTGTTCTTCTCGCGCCTGTCCAAGCCGGGCGAGGCCGTCCGGCAGTTCGATGTGGTCGTGGATTGCGTCAACGGCCGGCCTTTTCCCGTAGGCAAGTACACGGCCACTCCCGTGGTTCCAATTGTCTTTAACCTGGCTACGAGCTTACAGGCTTCTTCAGACTCTCCCGGCCCCGTAATTGCTCCAAGTGAAGAGGCCTTCCGGCAGCTCCGTGACGCGGGCATCCCCAAACGCTGCATCATCCGGGTCCCATTTGCTCCCGCTCCACTCGAGGACTCGACCGAGGAGCGGGAGAGCACGCGCACCAGACTTCTCGCGTTCAGCCGTACGTCCCAACCCCTCGGGCGCGCGTTGAAGCGGATGCGGAGGAGGGGTCTTTCCCCTGAGATCGACGCCTTCGGAGTGCACGGCGGGCGGCACGCGGCAAGAGGCGCCGGGGTGTCTGACGATGCCGAGGCGCTCGCGCGGGCTCGTGTGGCTTACTGCGGGGAAGGGTTCGAATGGCGGGCACTCACGCTCTCCGCTCATGGAATTCCTTGCGTGTGCCCCCATACGGCAGCAGGCAGGGAGTACGTCGAGCATGGGAAGACTGGCTTCCTGCATCGCCCACGCGACGCGTCTCATCTCGCCGATCTGCTGGAAACGCTCTTCACCGATGATCTCCAGTACAAGCGAATAGCTCGTGCCGCCTCCGGCCATGGGGGACAAGACTCCTGGGACCGCTCCGCAAGTCTGGTCCTCGCCGCCTTGGAGAACCTTTGCGTGGCGCCCGCGCCTGAACACCTCGCAACCGTTTAGTCACCGTTACTCACCGCTCCCGCCCAAGTTGCATGCATGAAGGAATTCGAGTTGGGTGGGGGTCTCGATGTGGAAGAGGTCATGGGGTGCGCGGCGTTAACAGATATCCATGGCGAGAATATTGCATAAATAGTTATTCTGCAATAAGTTATGTCGAACGGAGAAGATCGTGCACAATTTGCGGAGGCGTCTATCCGATTAAATCGTGGATAATCTATTTACAAATTGACCGCGTAACGTTATAATCTTATCTTGGTAGATTCATTGGAGAGTGATCAACCAAGGAGGATACGCTCATGAAATCGAAGTCCCTTCCAATGATGGCGGCAACGGCATTCGACCTGTGCTCGTTTCTGGAACCGCTGGCCCCGCTGTTCTCGCTGATCGAACAGATTCTCGCGTTCTTCGGGGTCGAAATCGACATCCTCGGCCTTCTCGGCTGCGGGGAAGAAGAGACCCCATAGATCTGACTCCGTCAGATCGAAGTGATTTCGCTCGAATTCCGGCCCGGGGTGCACCGCGCATCCCGGGCCGCGCATTTCTACGGTCCGCACTTGCACGGCCCGCTGTGGTATGCTGGGACGTATCCTTCTCAGGGTGTCTGGCGCAATGAGCAACACGATCGAAAACGGCACGCCTCCGGGCTCCACCACTCCTTCGCACTCCACGCCGGCAACTCAGCCGGGCGGGAGCGGCGGCACGGTTGCGTTCCTGGCGGGCTGCCTCGCGGCTCTGAGTGCCCTGTGTCTGTTCGCGGCGCGCGGCATTGAGAGTCCAGCAACGGGTGTTTGGTACTTGTCCATCATCCATCCGGGTTCGATCTATCACATGCCCCTCCTCACCGAATGGATTGCAGAGGCCGTGTCGTTCCTCCCTCTCGCGGCGCGCACGACGGTCTTCATGCTTTTCCACTTGCTGGTCGCCGCACTGTCATGCGGAGTGCTGGCGGGCATCGCCACTTCCGCGGTGACCTGGAAGGCCACCCGGTGGGAGGCTTTGATCTGCGGATGGGGCGCGGGGCTCGTTTTCGCAACCACGGTGGAATGGCAGTCCGCCGCGACCGCATGTTCTCCGGCCATCGTCACCGTATTTCTGACCTTACTCGCTTTCCGCGTGATCCTCGGCACGGAGAAGCCCCTGGACGGCCGCGGCGTCTTCACCGCCGCTCTCTTGATGGGCCTCGCGTCGGCCAACGACCCGGCATTTGGAGTGCTCGCCTTTCTGCTCCTGGTCGTTGCGCTGGGACTCGCGCCCCAAACGCTATCTGCCGTGCGCCTTATCCTGGTGTTCGCGGCCGGATTCTCGGCGATGGCGTGCCTTCCTTTCGTGGAATCCGTTCTGCGCGGGGAGAGCGTCGCGCAGTTTCTGTCACACGCCTTGGCCACACCGTATCCCACCGTGGGCGACGCCCTGCCTCACATGGGATACCTGTCGGAGCTTGTGGCCCAACTCCCCTTGCCCACGCTCGCGGTAGCGCCGTTGGGGCTCGTGCTCCTGCTTCGCCGTGAAGGCCGCGGCGCGCCGCTGGTCTGGGCGTTGGTCTTTCTCATCATGGGGCCTTTTCTTCCTTCGCTTACCAATCACTCGACGGATCCGGCCGTCCTTAATTCCAGTGACGGTCCGCAAGCGATGGTGCTTGCCGCCGTGGTGCTTTTTGCCCTCTGGGGTGTGACCGCCATCCTCGGCGGGCTGTTGCGAAGACCGGGCAGCGGCGTGCTCGCGTTTGCGGGCATCTTGCTCGTTTCCGGATCCCTTGCCGCCAATCAGTGGCGGCAAGTGCGCGCACCGGCCGGAGAGGCTTCCCTGGAGGTCGCACGCTCTGTTTTCGCCGATTGCCCGGAGAGTGCTGTGCTGGTCGCGGGAGATGCGCGGATCTACGCGCTGCTGTGCGCCGCCCAAACCTTGGATTCGGCAGGTTCCGGCGTGACGCTCGTGCCCGCTGACGCCCTGGAAGCCGGGCATTCCCGGGAACGCCTGCGGGCCGAACACCTCCGCGCTCTCGTACTGAACGACGACTTTCCTCCCGCGGATGCCGACGTGCGCTGGTATCGGGAGCGCCCGCTCGAAATGGCCACTCTCCACGCCAACACCCGGCAGGCCGGCGAAGGGTTCGGACTCCGCGCGCTCGCGCTTTGGGAACTCACGCGAGACAACTTCGCGCTGCGTCCCATCTGCTTCGCCGGGGAACAGTCGTCGTGGCTCACTGCCCGCGCCCAGCGAAACGGACTCGTCCTGGTCTTCCCACGACAAGATGAAACCCGGTCGGCTTCCCTTGAATACGTCCAGGCATTGGAAAGCGAGGGACGCCTGGGATCGCTCGACCCGGAAACGAGCGAGGTGCTCGCTTCCCTGCTGCTGCCGGTTTCAGAGGCCGCCCGCCGTCAGGGCGATGCTGTGCAAGCCGGTGCGGTCGCCACGCTCGCCCGGCAGGTGGCGAGTTCCGATCCCGCAGTCTGGCTTTGCTCCGCCCGGGCCGCCGCGCGGGG
>JADLGB010000193.1 GCA_020849535.1 Candidatus Hydrogenedentota bacterium | reverse complement strand
GCCGTGCGCAACACCCACTGGATCATCATCTGGACCTTCCTGTCCTGGTCTTTTGGCCCCATTCTGAACTTGATGGATCACTTCCGCTACACGACGCTCCTGGTGCGAAGGATGCTCCACAGCAGTTGGTCCACAGTCTCCTATTTCGTCGTCCCCGTCCTCGTCGTGGACAAGGTAAACGTATTCAGCGCCCTGCGTCGCTCGGTGGATGTAATGTCCAAGACGTGGGGCAAGGGCGCGATATCGCGCCTGGGCCTTTACTGGTTTTTCCTTCTGCTGAACCTCCCCACCATCGCCATGTTTGCAATGGGCCACTACCCCGAGGGGCCTTGGCCGACGAGTCTGACCCTCGTGGTCTTGCTGTATTTCTACACGACTATCGTGGTCTACCAGACCGCAAGCTCGGTGCTGAGCGTGGTGCTGTATAAGTATGCCTCCGAGGGCAAGGTGGTTCCAGGCTTCAAGGAAGAACACTTGAAGAACGCCTTCGTCCAGCCCATCCTCTATGTGCTGGCGACGGAGCCGCCCGGCCCAGACTTCAGGCCGCTGCAGGAGGTGAAGGAGGAGACGGCTGCCGCAGTTGCGCCGAACGGGGAAAACAACGACGCACCCGAGCCGACGACCGAGGCGAGTGATGCGCTCGGAGAAAACGTGGAGAAGGAAGTCGAGGAACCGACGAACGACGAAGCAACACAGGGCGAAATCGCCGCCGAGCAGCCTGACGAGTCGAGCACCGACAAAGCATAGACCGATGCGTATCTACGACGGGTCCTGGATGTCCGAAAGGACGCCCAGGACCCGATTTTTATAGGGATTGACGCGCCCACGCGAACCCATTTATGTTCTTGTAGTGTCAGTCAAGAAGAACCTTTTTATAGGGACGCAATGGGTGAAGTTCTGATACTACCGATGAGGCCTCCCTTGTTATGCGCAATTTGCTTGAATGGAATGACGTGCTCTTTGCGAAGAATGGTGCAGGCTTTCAGCCTTGGCCGAATTTTTGTCCCGTTTACCTGGGGCTGCGTTCGCCGCGGCGAACTGGTATTGGCCGCGCCTTTGGCGCTCCTCTCTTGTAGGGCCGAAGGCCTGAGCCATACCAGCGTGGGGAGAAGCCCCATGTACAGGAATCAACGACTTCAACAGGGCTGTAAGCCTGAGCCATTCTTCAGCGGACCAAGATGCCATCTGCAATCTTCCATTTACCGGTAGTATCAGAACTGCACCCGACGCAATGCAGCAGGGCGTGGCTGTCCCATCGTCGGGGGCGGGCATGCGGGTGCTCGACGGCCACCCAATCCGCAACGTTGACCCGCGATACGGGCGCTGTGAATTGCGACGTTCGCCTCGGCCACGGCGGGACAGCCACGGACCCTGTCGTCAACGTCGCTCGGATGAAGCCACACTATATTCAAGATCGCTGTCGCCTTCGCAGTGCACTGGTCCGCGTCAGTCCCTACGCGGTCCCCTGAACCGGTTTTGGGATGGTTTCATGCTTTGTAGTGCGTAGCGACTTTCTTGATGGCCGCCGCGTATTGCAGGATCTGTTCTTCGGTGTTGCTCTCGTGAATGGTCACGCGCATTCCGGTTGTGAGGATCGCCTCCGCTTCCGGCGTCTCCACCTTGGTGTAGTCCATGTCCGTCATGCCCGCTTCCTTTATGGTCCAGTGCCCATTGAAGAAGGCGTGCTTCTGAAACACATCGCTGCGATGCACCGGCACGGGAATATAGCCGGGGCTGCACGGCACGCCCTCCGCCGCAAGCGCTTTGCTGAACTGAGCGCGGTCACACGTGAACGCCGCGGGGTCAAGGCGGAACATGTAGAACCAATACACGCAGCGATCCTCGGGATGCACCGCATGAGGCAGCACGCCGTGAACGTCTTTAATGTGCTCGGAAAGCAGGTTGCCCAGGCGCGCACGTGAAGACACGATGCCCTCCAGGCGCGTAAGCTGGCCCGCGAGCACCGCCGCCTGGGGCTCGCTCATGCGGTAGTTGGTGGAGAAGCTCTCCCAGCCGCTCGTGGCGCGGTTGAATCCCTTGTCGCCATATTGCTGGAGCTTGGGGCCGTAGACCGGATGGCTGCTCGCCACCACGCCGCCGTCGCCGGTGGTGATGTGCTTGGAATTCTGCAGCGACCAGCACGCGATATCTCCCAGCGTGCCGATGGGCTTTCCACGATATTTCGCGCCCCACGCCTGGCAGGCGTCCTCAATGAGCACGAGCTTATGCTCATCGGCGATGGCGCGAAGCTCTTCCATCCTGCTGGGATTGCCCGCGAGGTGAACCGCGATGATCGCCTTGGTCTTCGGCGTGATGCGGCGGCGTACATCGGCGGGATCAAGGGTGAGTTCCGAGGGAAGCAGGTCAGCGAAAACAGGCACGCCCTGCTGATAGATCACGCCGATGACCGTACCAATATCGGTGATGGGCGAGGTGATTACTTCGTCGCCCGGAACGATGCCCGCCGCGCCGATGGCGATGTGGAGCGCCGCCGTGCCCGAAGAGCACGTCATGACGTGTTCCAGTGGACAGATCGCCTTGAAGCGTTCCGTGAAGATCGTGGTCTGTGGACCCTTCCAGTAAAAAAGCGTGTCCTGCTTGATCATTTCTTCGAGACGCTCGCGCTCGGGCGCGCCGAAGCGCGGCAGGGTCGGCGAGGTGGCCGTCACCGCCTTGGCACCGCCGTCAATGGCGAGCTTTTCCTCGACGCCCTGGGCAACTCCGCCCGCAGCCAGACCGGCCAGGGTCATTCCCGCCGTAGCGGCAAGAAACTCGCGACGGGGCATATCGTTCTTCGATTCCATGGGGGACTCCTTATGGTTTCGCAATTGCGCTTTGAACATTTTTTGCTACCACGGATGGCACGGATAACACGGATGATGAACAAATGTTTCTAGACCGTCGTGGCGTGCCTTTTTCTTGAATATTTCAATTCTCAATAGAACGAGGAGACTTAAAACACTGTCTTCACCAGCAAAACAGTGTACTAGCATTTCTTATATCCGCGCCATCGCGCAATCCGTGGTAAAAATACAAGATAGAGGCTGTTAACTCAGGAGCGCGGACGCGTTTCCGCCCTGTATCTGCTCAAGTGTTTCATCGGTCAACGCGGATTCCTTCAACTTGAACAACGACGACTCAAAATAGAAAAAGGGCGCGTAGGATCCGAAGACCAGCCGGTCCAGCGGTATCTGCTTCGACATCGCATCGATACCCGCGATGCCTTCGAGCCAGG
>JADLGB010000192.1 GCA_020849535.1 Candidatus Hydrogenedentota bacterium | reverse complement strand
GCGGAGATGATCCTGCAAAACGCGCACGACGGCAGCCGAGCCTACCGGATTGACGCCGGGCTTTATCGGTTGGTTTGTCGCAATGGCCTGACCGTCGCGGACGCGGATTTCGCCCATGTCTCCATCCGGCACATGGACGTTTCCGCGGACGCTTTCGCCAAGGCGGCGCAGTCTGTCGCCGAGAACACGCCGCGCATGCTGGAGGCCGTCGCGAAGTGGCAGGCAGTGAAACTCCCGCAGGTCTCGCGGATCGAGTTCGCTCGCCGGGCAGCGGGGTTGCGCTGGGATATGGAGCAACCCGTGATGAAGCTCCTCAGCCCCGAAAAGCTATTGACCCCGGTGCGCTACGGCGATGCCGCCACTGACCTTTGGACCACCTTCAACGTGGTTCAGTAATGGTGAGCTTACCATTACTGCACTTATGTGTAGAGGGCACTTATGTGGAGCAGCTAGGTTGTCCCGCAGGGAACGTGACGATTGTTTCGCTACATTAATCCGGGCGAAGACGGGGCGTAATTCCATGATCGGCGGATGGACTCCACCATTCGTCAGCTCTTCGTTCGCGTGCACGCCTTGCGCAGCCGATCTCGCGGCCTTCGCCCGCTGGTTGCTCGATAACGGATGCAGCGCCCGCTACGCGCAGCGGCAGGTCTACCGGGTCAATCGGTCGCTGCGGAACGCGCGCGTTCCCACCTGGTATGTATGGTCCGCAGATGGGTTGGACCGAGCGTTTTTGCGGCAACGCCTTGGTTGGGTTTCCTTCCCACTCCCGCTCTCCCATCACTTTCCTCCGAACAACCACCCCACCGCACCTCACCGTGCCTCAGACAATTTCGTGTCCGGCACACGCAAAACAGCTCCCAGATCCGCGCTGCTGACCATGCTCGCATAGCGCGCGAGAAAGCCATGCTTCACCTTGCTAGGACGGGGACGCCAGACGCCGCGCCGCTGTTGGATGACGGCTTCGTCGACCAGCAGACTCAAACGGCGCGAGGGGATATCGATCTCGATCAAGTCGCCGGCCTCGATCAGTGCGATCGTCCCGCCGGCGGCCGCCTCAGGTGAGACGTGGCCGATGGCCCCGCCGCGGGTCGCTCCCGAAAATCGGCCGTCCGTGATCAAGGCCACGGAATCGCCCAGCCCGCGCCCGGCCAGGGCTGCCGTGGGAGCCAGCATT
Source organism: Candidatus Hydrogenedentota bacterium (assembly GCA_020849535.1). Classification (GTDB taxonomy): domain Bacteria; phylum Hydrogenedentota; class Hydrogenedentia; order Hydrogenedentales; family SLHB01; genus JAHDWY01. The sequence continues at coordinate 6,325 of JADLGB010000192.1, read as the reverse complement.
TCCTGCATGCCGGGTCCACCCCGCGGTCCCTCGTAGCGGATCACGACCACATCGCCGGCCTTCACTTTCCCGACGAGGATGCCGATGCGCGCATCTTCCTCCGCTTCGAAAATGATCGCCGGACCGCGGAAGACCATCATCGACGGAGAGACCCCCGCGGCCTTCACCACCGCGCCGTCGGGCGCGAGATTGCCAAACAAGATGGCGAGCCCGCCGCGTGGCGAATACGGCTTGTCCAGTGGACGGATCACCTCGGCGTCGAGCACCCGGGCCGGGGCGATTCGTTCACCGAGGGTGCAGCCGCTCACGGTTTGAGTCTCCAGATGCAAGAGACCTGGCCGGGTGGACAAAGTCTGGAGAATCGCGGAAATCCCGCCCGCGCGGTCGATGTCTTCCATGTGATGCAGGCCCGAGGGCGCGACCTTGCAGAGGTGTGGGACCCGGTCGGAGATGGCGTTGATCTCGTCCATCCGCAGCTCCACCCCTGCCTCATGCGCCACAGCCAGGGTGTGCAATATGGTGTTCGACGAACCGCCCATCGCCATGTCGAGCGCGAGGGCGTTTTCGAAGGCGGCGCGCGTGAGAATATCCGATGGGCGGATATTGCGGAGCACGAGCTCCACGATCGCGCGCCCGGCTTCCTCGAAGAGTCTATCGCGTTGCGGATCGGTCGCCAAAATCGAGCCATTGCCCGGCAGCGCCAGCCCCAATGCCTCGCAGAGGCAGTTCATGGAGTTGGCGGTAAACATGCCCGAGCACGAGCCGCAGGTCGGGCAGGCATTGCGCTCGATCTGGTCGAGTTCGGTTTCGGTGATCGTGTTCTTCGACAATTGCCCGACCGCCTCAAAGACGGAGGCCAGGTCCAGCGCCTTGCCCGTAGTGGGATTCCGTCCGGCGCGCATCGGACCACCCGAGACGAAGACCGCCGGGATATTCACCCGCGCTGCCCCCATCATCATTCCGGGGACGATCTTGTCGCAGTTGGGAATGCAGACCACACCGTCGAAGCAATGGGCCCGCAGCATCGTCTCGATCGAGTCGGCGATGATTTCGCGGGAGGCCAGGGAGTACTTCATGCCGCCGTGTCCCATGGCGATGCCGTCATCCACGCCGATGGTGTTGAACTCGAAGGGCACGCCGCCGGCGGCCCGGACGGCCTCCCGCACCTTGCGTCCTACCACATCGAGGTGCGCATGACCGGGGATGATCTGCACGAAAGAGTTCGCGATCGCGATAAACGGCTTGTTCCAGTCCTCCTCGGACTGAATCACGCCGGTGGCGCGCAGGAGACTACGGTGCGGGGCGCGCAGACTGCCGCGCTTGATGGTGTCGCTGATGGCCATTCCTCATCCTAGCGCTGGAGCACGTATAATAAAATTACTGTTTTTGCGGGTTTCTGATACCGTTTCGGTATGGACTATTCTTTGCGGGAACTGGAGTGTTTTACCGCGGTGACGGAGGAGCTGTCGTTCACCCGCGCGGCGCAAAAGCTGCGCCTTGCGCAGCCGCCACTGTCCCGCCACGTGCATGCGCTCGAAGAAAAGCTCGGCACCCCTCTCTTCGATCGATCCGGACGGAAAGTCGCGCTGACGGCGGCGGGCGCGCTCTTCTACGAGCAGACGCGCACGGTTTTGCCCCAGTTGCTGCGCGCCGGAGAGGCCACGCGGCGGTTCGCGTCGGGCGAGACCGAGCGACTGCGACTCGGCTTCGTCAGCGCCGTGCTGAGTCCCGAACTAGTCGGGGTTCTGCGGCTCTTTCGGGAGCGGCATCCATCGGTGCAACTCTTGGTGGAGGACTGCCCCCCCGCCGAGCAATTGGCGGCGTTGAACCATGGGACATTGGACGGCGGCTTCGTCGGCTTGCAGCCCCGCGAGCGAACTCCGGGAATCGTCTTTTCCCCGTGGCGTCAGGAGCCGCTGGCGGCATTCGTCCCCTTCGGTCATCCGCTGTCCACCCGACCGGCAATCACCCTGCGCGAGTTGGCCGGAGAGGCGCTGGTGGCGGTGTCGAGCGAAGCAGCCCCGACCTTTTCCACCTTCCTGCGCGAACTCTGCGGAGCCGCCGGCTTTCGCCCTCGCATCGTCTTCGAAGCTCCCCGCGCCCAAGCCGTCGCGGTGATGGTGGCCGCCGGCGCCGGCATCGCCGTGCTGCCTATCTCTCTCGCTCGAGTGGTAGGCCAAGCCGCGGCCATTATTCCGCTCAAAAAAGCACCCCTCGTGACCCACGTCTTCGCGCGGAAAGCCGGGACGGTCTCTCCCGCGATGAAGCAATTCACGGGGTTGTTGCTCGAAAAGCGGAAGGAGTAGGCGGAGGCGGTGCGATTGTGGAGCGCGCAGTCATGGGGATGAGTGTCACCGTGCAGCAGTGAGAGAGGCTGATCGTTCTCAACATTAGTCCGGCCCGCCGGCGGTCTTGATCCCATGATGAGCGGATGGACCCCATCATTCGACAGCTCTTCGTTCGGGTGCACGCGCGCTATTCGTGTTCACCTTATGCGGCGGATCTCGCTGCTTTTGGTCGCTGGTTATTAGATTGTGGATACTGGCCTCGTTATGCCCAGCGATTGGTATTCCGAGCCAAGCGCTCATTGGAATCGACCCGGCCTTCGCCAGGCCAGGTGTGGGGCCCCGACGAACTAACTCGCGCTTTTTCACGTCGTCGCGAGCGTCAGGCCTATCGCTACGCTCGACATACCTATGGCCGCTTTCTCCAATCGATCGGGAAGTTGGCCCCCGAGGCGCCGAAGCCGCATGCCGATGTGGTCGCCGTCTATGCGCATCACCTCAAGGAACTGTGCGGCCTCGCAGCAGACACGATCACCGGACACGCCTGGGAAGTCGGCACATTCCTTCAATGGGGGCTACCCGACGGCGAGGCGATCAGCACCCTCAACGCACGGCGCATTGAACAGTATATCGAGTTCCGCGCCGCCAAGCTGTCGCGCCGCAGTCTGTGCCGGACAATCGACACGCTCCGTGCCTTCCTGCGGTATTGTTTCGATCACGGGCTGATCGCGCAGCGACTCGACGAGATTGAGCGGCCGGTATCATTCCGGGAAGAGTTGCCTCCACGCGCGCTACCGTGGCCGCTCATCCGATCTTTCCTGCGCTCGGTCGACCGCCGCGACCGCACGGGTTGGCGGGATTTCGTGATCCTTCATTTGATGGCGCATTATGGACTGCGGCCCGGGGAGATCACCCGTCTGCGCGTGGAGTCGATCGATTGGCGCAAGCGGACCCTCACCGTCGAGCAAACGAAGACGCACTCGTGGCTGATTCTCCCGCTGGATGAGCGGACGCATCGATTGCTGACGCAGTATATGCGCGCAAGTCACAGCGACAGATCGAGCGGAACGTTATTCGTATCGGCCTGCGCACCACGCCGCGCGATGACGAAGTTTAGCGTGAGCCAGATGTTCCGCGTCAGAGCGCGCCGGAGCGGGCTGCCGCTGGCAGACGCCTCGGCTTATTCGCTGCGGCATTCCTTCGCCATGCGGCTGTTCGACCGCGGCGTCGGCATAAAGGCCATCGGCGATTTGATGGGGCATCACAGCGTCAGCAGCACTGCCGTCTACCTGCGCCTCCAAACCGAAGTCTTGCGCAAGGTCGCGCTGCCGGTGCCGGCCCCGCGCGCGAGCAAAGGAGGTGCCTCATGAGCACGCCATCTCCGCTGCAATGCGCGATCGCACGATACCTCTCGCACAAACGCTCGTTGGGTCATGCCTATCGCGGCGAGGCCGGTGTCCTTGCCCGCTTGCGCCGTGGGGTGCGGCAACAGAGGCGCCCCGATCTCGACCCGACCGGATTCGATCACTGGTTGCGCGGGCTGTGTGATCGCCACCCGAACACCCGTCGCAAATGGCATCAGATCGTCCGCAACTTTTGCCTCTATCGCCGACGCGAAGAACCACATTGTTTCGTCCCCGCCGAGAACTACGCCAAGCGCCAGCCCTACATCACGCCAGTCATCATCGAACCGGCGCAGGTGGCGCAGATGCTCACGCTGGCAACGAGGCTGGCGCCGTCGCCCAACTCCCCGCTGCGCGGTGCGGTCACGCGGATTGCGCTCATTCTCCTTTACACGGCCGGCCTGCGGCTTGGGGAACTACTGCGTTTGACGCTCGGCGACATTATCGAGAACGGTGCGCTGCTGCGGATTCGTGAATCGAAGTTTCACAAGTCGCGCTGGGTTCCGCTGTCGTCGAGCGCGAGTCGCGAACTGCGCGATTTTCTCCGGCTGCGCTCACGGATTTTCCCGACCGGGCCGTCCACGCCGTTGTTGTGCAATCGTTGCCGGCGAGGCGGCTACAGCCATCCGGGCATGCAGGCCGCACTGTGCCGCCTTTTCGTTGCTGCCGGCGTGTGCGACGCGCACGGCCGCCGGCCGCGCGTGCACGATCTGAGGCACAGTTTCGCCGTCCAGGCGCTGATCCGCTGGTTTCGCGCCGGCGCGGACGTGCAGTCGTGCCTGCCCAAGCTGGCGTTGTTCCTGGGGCACGTCTCCATCGAGTCCACTGCGCACTATCTCCACTGGATTCCCGCGGTGCGCGCTCTGGCCAGCGCGCGTTTCAAAAAACGCTTCGGCCAACTCGTCGCGGGAGGTGTGCAATGAAACGCCATTCGTCGACCGACCTCGCTCGCGCCGTCGGCCGGTTTTTCCAGGAGTTCCTGCCCGCGCAACGCGGCATGAGCCTGAACACGATCCGGAGCTATCGCGACACGCTCCTGCTGTTGTTCCGTTTTCTCGCCCGCGACTCCGACGCACGCATCGCCGCCCTCATGCTGGCCGACTTTACGCCGGACGCCGTGGTGCGGTTTCTCGGTCATCTGGAAAAAACGCGCGGCAACAGCATCTCTACCCGCAACGTCCGGCTCGCTGCGATCCACATCTTCGCGCGCTTCCTCATCGGGCATCATCCCGAGCACATGGCTGCGCTGCAAAGCGTGCTCGCGGTGCCGTTCAAACGCGGCGCCCAGCGACGGCCGGTCGATTATCTCGAGCCGGACGAAGTCGAATCGCTCCTCGGCAACATCGATCGCTCGTCGCCGTCAGGGCAGCGCGACTACGCGTTGTTCGCGCTGATGCTCAACACCGGCGCACGCGTGCACGAGGTGCTCAACCTCAAAGCGTGCGACGTGCGGCTTGAGTCGCCGCATCAGGTGCGTTTCGTTGGCAAGGGCAACAAAGTGCGCCTATGTCCCATCTGGCCGCGCACGGCAAAGCTGCTCGCCGCGCTAATGGCGAGCAATCGCGGCGCGAGGGACGACGACCCGGCCGCGGCACGGATTTTCCAGAATCGACGCGGTGAGCCGCTCACGCGTTTCGGCGTGCGCTATCTCTTGCGCAAGCATCTGCCCAACCGACTCAGTGGCGGCTCGGGCGCCGGGAAGCGGATTCATCCGCACGCGCTACGTCACACCACGGCGGTCTATCTGCTCAAAGCCGGCGTCGATTTCGCGACCATCAGTCAATGGCTCGGTCATGCGAGCATCAACACCACCATGCGCTACGCCCGCGCCGACTTGGACCTGAAACGCCAGGCGCTCTCGCAAGTATTCCCCGAGGTGCTCGGCGCATCGACGGCCGGCCGGTTGCGGATTGATGGCAGCGAGTTCACGCGATGGCTGCGCCGCCTGTGATCATTTATGTGGACCAGCTGCGACCATGCACCAGTGACATTGGTCGTCTGCTCCACATAACTGCACGCTCCACATAAGTTCAGGAGCACCTGATTCGAGGCGGCGACCGCTACATGGGTTACACCGCCGGCATGGGCATCCGGCGCAACCGGACGCGCCCGGTGGGCGGCCTGAGCGAAGGCCAGAAGCTGAACAAGGCGCTCTGGAGTCTCGCGAGCGAATTCGCGAACAACTGAATCACACACGGGGAGCGGCCAGCGGGCCGCTCCCTTTTTCGTTTCGGCCGGTTGTCGCTTCAGTCCCGGACCCGCAGCGAAATGCCGTAGTGCCAGGGCGGTAACAAAATCGCTGGGCTATCGGCTCCGAGGCCGGCGGCTTCCGCCCACTGTTGAATCTGGTCGGCCCGAGGACGAATATCGAGTGACGGTCCCCGCGGCGTGACGATGTCGCTCCGCCAATGGATGACCGCGACGAATCCTCCGGGCTTCACCACGTCGCGGGCCGCCCGCAACAACGCCACCGGCTCCTCCGCGTGCAGGATATTGAAAAGCAACGCCGCCTCGCATGAACCGCGTGACAGGCCGAAGCCGTGCGCAAGCACATCCCGGAATTCCGCCCGCACGTTTGAAATCCCGGCCTCGCGAGCACGGCGGACGGTCGTAGCGACCATCTCTTGATCGATGTCG
>JADLGB010000191.1 GCA_020849535.1 Candidatus Hydrogenedentota bacterium | reverse complement strand
GCGAGCATTTGGCGCGCGGCATGGCGATGCCGTGATCGGTCGTGAAGATGACCAGTGTGTTGTCGCGTAGCCCCGCCTCGCGCAGCGCGTCGAGGATGCGCCCCGCCTGCGCATCCATGTGGCGCACCGCGCCCTGAAGCTCCGCCAGCTCGGTGCGCGTCCCTTCCGTATCCCGCAGATACCCCGGCACTGTCACGCCAAGCGACGCGTCCGCCTCTAGGTCACTGCCGAGGAAGCCCAGGTCACTCTCCTTGTCATGCGGCAGACGGTGCGGCTCGATAAACCCCACCTGGAGATAGAAGGGCCGCGTTGCGGCGTTATCCCGCCCCTTGAGAAAGGCGACGGCTTCATCGGCGGCTTGCTTGGCGCGCGCCGGCGGACGATACCAATCCAGGCCGCAGCGTTCCGCGCCACCGCGCGTCTCGTGAATGACTCCGATGCCCGCCGTCTCGTACCCAGCTTCGCGGAGATACTGCACCAAGTGCTTTTCCTCCGCGCGCAGGTCCCACGCGAAGTCGGCATGGGTCAGCCCCAATACGCCTGTCGAGTGGGGGTACCGCCCCGTGAACAGCGATGCGCGGGATGGACTGCATTGCGGCGCGGTACAGAAACTCCGGCGGAACAGTACGCCTTCATCGGCAAGCGCGTCCAGGTTGGGCGTCTGCACCGTGGGTACGCCGTACGCGTGCAGAAACTGCCCGAGGTCGTGACAATGAATCAGCAGGATATTGGGTCGCGAGGAACCTGCCCGGACTTGCGCACCCGCTGTCGTGCTGGCAAGAGTTGCAGCCGCGATGGTCTTCAACGCGTCGCGACGTCCCATGTCATGTGGCCCGGTCACGCTGGATTACCCCAGAGTCCACGGCGCGCGATACTCATAGTGCAGAAGCGCATTGGCTGATTCGTTGTTGGTGATGCGTTCCGCGGCGGCATCCCACTGAATCAGCGACTTCGTTTCAAGCGAAATATTGCCGAGATGCGCAATGGTCGTTGATCGATGCCCTGTCTCAGCGTCCGCCTTCGGGGTCTCGCGCGATCGCACGCAATCCAGGAAATTGCGCATGTGTTCCTGCGTCAACTCCGGGTCCGTGGACTTGACCTCGATGGGCTCGAAGGGTTTCTCCCAGTCTTGGAATTGGCCCGACTTTTCCGGCAACACCTTGTAGCCGCCGCTCGTGCCGTAGATCGTGCCCTTGCTTGCGCGCACCTCGACCTCGCCGGGGATTGCGGAGTTGCCGCTCGCCTCGTATTGCCCAAACAACAGCAGACGGCCCGCCGGAAACTCGAACGTGGCCTGCATCGTGTCCGGGATGTTGCGGTCATCATCCACCGCATACTTGCCACCGAGGGCGCAGATCGCCGAAGGCGCCTCGTCGCCGTTCAACCACCGCAGCAGGTCGAAATAGTGCACACCCCAGTTCGTCATCTGCGATGAGTACTCCTTCCACCAGCGGAACTTGTATGGCGCGATATTCGGATTGAATGGCCGCATGGGCCGCGGGCCGAGCCACATATCCCAGTCCAGGTCCGCGGGCGGATCGCTGTCCGGCGCCTTGCCCATTCCCGTGGGCGTCATATTGCTGACGCGGTACGCGCGCGACATGGTCACATGGCCGAACTCGCCGCCGCGGATGCGCTCGCCGAGTTCCGCATACATCGCGGAGGAACGCCGCTGCATGCCCACCTGCACCACGCGGCCCGTCTCTTTCGCGACCTCCACCATGCGGCGGCCTTCCTTGATGGTGAAGCACATGGGCTTCTCCACGTAGACATCCTTACCCGCGCGGCAGGCGTCAATCGTCATAATGGCGTGCCAGTGGTCGGGCGTGCCGATGGCGACGGCGTCGATGTCTTCCCGCGCAAACACCTCGCGGAAATCGCGGTAGGGTTTCACCTCGGGTCCAAGCTTCTCGCACCATTTGTCCAAGTACGGCTGATAGACATCGCACAGCGCCACAATCTCCGCGTCCTGGTGTGGCAGGGTGGCCTCGATGAGCTGTCCACCCCGATTGCCGACGCCTATGAACGCCATGCGAATCCGCTCGTTAGCGCCGTGCGCCCTCGGTGATGCGAAACCAGCGGCGAGTCCCGCCGCTGCGGCCGTCTTCACGAAAGTTCTGCGTGTTATTTCCGTCGCCATGATGTTCTCCCTCGGGAAGATCCCTGAACCGATCTTCGGCGCCATCCGCGCCTGACAATCCTACCCGCATCCTAGCCCAAGCGCCCGTCGAATGCCACCCGGTCAGCGGAATTTCGGCTCAACCCCAGGCGTTAACCTCACATACGACCTCGGCCCCACAGGCGGCCGAAACCACGGGGAAACTTACTATGACCGAGCGCATTGGAGAACTGACCTTCAAAGGAAACCCCTTAACCGTGCTGGGCACCAAGGTCCGTGTGGGCGATAAGGCCCCTGGGTTCACCCTCCTCGCGAATGATCTCTCAGAGGTCACTCTGGACGATTCCACCGGCAAAGTCCGGGTTATCAGCGTGGTTCCCTCACTCGACACCTCTGTTTGCGACATGCAAACCCGCAAATTCAACCAGGAAATCTCGAAATTCGGCGATGGCGTCATCTGCTATACCGTCAGCGCGGATCTCCCCTTCGCACAGAAGCGTTGGTGCGGGAATGCGGGCGTGGATCGGGTTGTTACTTTATCCGACCATTGCGAGATGAGCTTCGGGAAAGCGTGGGGCACCCACATCAAGGAGCTTCGCCTGGAACAGCGGGCGGTCTTCGTGGTCGATGGAAATGGTACGGTGCAGTACGCGGAGTATGTGCCCGAAGTGGCCCAGGAACCCAACTACGAAGCGCCGCTGGCGAAAGTCAAAACGTTATTGGGATAGACACTGCAAGGCTGTCCTATTGAGCAAGGCCGGCGTCTTCCGCAATGGAAGACGCCGGTTTCGTATTTCAGGCCGGGGCTGCGGTCATTTCTTCGGGATCAGAATCTGTTCGATCAAACCCTCGACCGGGCTCGCGCCGGTGGACCCGCCCAGGCCGCTCTCCTGCAACAGCCGCTCCATCACCTGCCCCAGGATTTCGTTGGCAGTCATCCCTCCACCATCAGCGCCCTTGAAGGACATTTCGATGGGCCCGAATTCGTGCGCCTTGTTCTGCGACTCCAGCAACGGCATGGACATGTTGATCGTCGACTTGTCCAGAACGGCCTTGTCGATGATCCACCGCTTCTGCTCGCCGCTGCGTTGTGCCGGCATCTTCAGCTTGGTCCCGCCGCGCGGTTGAATGCGCTTGGTATTGTCGAGCAGCTTCTTCAGGTTGTTGCCCTTCCCGAGGACAGTTTCCACATTCACCGTGACGCCGCCCACCTCGATGAGCCGGATCTGGGGCTGCTCTGAAAGCAGGGATTTCAGATCGCTCTCCAGCGAGACGTTCTTGACGGCAATGGCCTCGCCCGTGCCGAAGCTCTCGGGATTGCCGATGCGGACATCCTTCAGGTCCAGGCGTTTCTTTTCAGGGTCCCAGGCGAACCCGCCCACGGTTGTGGGGGCTTCCAGCACGAAGGAAACCACGCGCTCCACCCCCGTCTTGACCAGACCCTGAAGGTCAGGAGGCTCGCCGCCCGCACGCGGCGGAGGAGCCAGGAAGGGACCCGCCAACATTACGGCCGCCAGACACCACGTAGTCAACATAACACTTCCCCTTTAAGGCCTGAATCTATCTGACACATTCTATACCCTTTGAAAACCAAGGGTTGCAGCGTGTCCAGAAGTCCCGCACCTCTGCAACTTTCTGAACCGCCTGAGGATTAGACGTTAATGGGAGGATACGTATTCCATGCGAACAATTGCATTCTGCCTGCTTTGCGCAGTGATCGCGGTTCCAGTTCTGGGTCAAGTGCCGCAAACCATTACTGACACGGAGCTTACGCGCTATCTGGACCGCGCGTCCAAGGCCCTCATCAAGGCCAGCAAAGATGCCGAAAAGGGCCAAGCCGTCGCCCTCCGCGAATCCCTCAAGCGCGCTAATGAGGCCTGGATGGACTGCTATGGCCGCTATCGGCAATGGGTAAGCGCCGACACCGGTTGGCAGAAAGATTTTGACGCGATTACTGCCTCGCTCACAAGCGCCGTCAACGCCCTCACTCCCGGCAATAGCGTGCCCAACGCGAAGGTCCAGATTGATGCCGCCCTCGCCACGCTCACCGCGCTGCGCGACCGCAACGGCGTGCCTGACCTCGAAGCCACGATGGACGAAGTCTCCAAGTCGTTGAAATCCATGCAGGCAACCATGTCGGCGTTGGGCGGCAAGCGCCTGACTTCCGGCGATATCAAGAGCCTGCAGGTGTCCTACACGGATGCCGCCGAAAGCTGGCAGCGCTTCACGAAGGCCGCCGTCGACCTCAACGTGTTGGGATTGAGTTCAGGCGAGTTGGACAAGCTTCGGAAGATGGTCGCTTTGCAGAATGTCAGCCTGGACACCATCAGCAATGTGCTCAAGAACCCCGAGACGGCGCGGCTCGTCGCCGAGCTTCAGTCCGCCCAGGATCAACTCGCCGAACTGGTCCAGCAATTGAACCCGAATCTCACCGATTCGGACAGCGACGAGCCCGCCGCCGGGGATTCCGAAGACACGGCCGCGGATGACTCCGACGACAGTACCAAAGATGGCCGGGGCCGTCCGCGCCTGCTCCCCGACCGGCCAAGGTTGTTGCCGCGGCGCTAATCGCCGGGACTGACACCGTCCTTCGCGGAGGCTTTGCGGAGTGGAACACGTTGCTGTCCTCGCTCCCTATCGTGCTCTGCAATCACGACGGCGGTCCTGCTTGAACCACGTAGAGTGCCAGTTCATCCGGCTTCAGGATTGGCGTAGTCTCGCGCCATGAGGGGGCGGTCTCCGTGCGCGGGGCCCTGGCGGTGCCTGCCTCGTCGTATGGCTTCACGAAGTATTCTCCCGACGGTGAATCGAGCCACGGGGCCAAGTCGCAGTCAAAGGCGATGGCCTGGGCCTGATCGCTCGTGTTCGTCACGACGAGCAGCACGCCATCGGAACGAAGGTAGCCACTAATACGTGCGCCGGGACACGGCGCGGACAGGACACAATCGCCAACCGGAATGCCGTCTTCGAAGTAGGGCAAGAACTGCTCGTGCAGCGCCGCACAGATTTTGAGCGCGCGACTCAATTCGGGGCAGTCCGCGATGCGGGCGGACCCGTTGATGCCTTCGGGCTTTGATGGCATGACATTCATGAACAAATGATCCATGAATAACCGCTTCACCGTCCTCGGCGAGGCCCCGACATTTACGTTAAAGCGCGGAGTCGCATAGGCGTTCGTCAGTACGCGCCAATCCAAGTTTTCGTCGAACAAAGCCCAGTTCCAGGTGTAGTCCAACCAGCGGCTGTCCAGGTCGAGATTGTTCAGATTCTCCGCGGAGTAGGTAGCCTCAGGGTTTCGCGCCTTGGCGGCGGAGCGTACCCGAGAGAAGATGGTCTCGAGGTTCGGTTCGCCGGGAGCATGACGAGCCTGATCCCAGGTGATGGAGTGCCAACCTCGCGCGATCATGTTCAGTAGACTCGCCGTGACGTCCCCCTGCCATTGCGCGTTATGCAGGTCCGCAAAGGATCCCCGGGAGGCCGTGCCGTAGTACGGCCGCAGCATGGGGACGAAATCGCTATGATACCCCCAGTACTCTTGCCCGTCGTTCCAGCCGTACCGCGAGGGAATGGGATCGAGCATGGTCATCACGGAGACGAACAGCGACACGTTCACGCCCACGGCCCGGCATGCTTCGATGGCCTGGTTGAACTCCTCCAGGGTGCCGAGCTCCGGGGACGGCTCCTTTGGGATTTCCCAGGGCTGCCACAGCCACACGACCATTTCGTTCAGGCCGTGCGCCTTGCTTTCCATCGCAAGGTCCGGCAGATCGCGGAATTTCCACACGACGGTGGGCTCGGAAGGATCGGCGTTCGCGTATTGCTGCGCCATCCACACGGTGCGGTACCCAAGCGATTTGCGCAGGTGTTCGGGCAGCGGGTAGGGGCGCTGTACGTTTTCATTCACCCATGAGCGAAAGGACTCGACGCCTTTCGCCCAGCCGTGCTCGTGTGGGGTGAGGATATATTCGGGGCTGCTCCACCGTTCACCGGGCGCGATGGTGACGCGGTGCTCACACATGATGCGGAGCGTTCCGTCAGTCTGGGAACGATGCAAGCGCACGTACTCGGAGACGGGTTCGCCAGCCGCATTAAGGGGACCCCAACTCCAGAGTCTCGGGAAAAGACTGAACCCGCCCTTGAGACTGCCGAAGTCCATCCAGCGCGCGCCCATGGATTTGTCATAGGCCCCGGACTTCAGCTCCATCCAGTTGCGCCGTGAGGCATACCACCGGCCGTCATCCACAGGCACATTCAGGTCTCGGAATGGCTTCATGGCAAACCCGCAGGTGCGTAGTTCCGTGCCATCCTCTCCTGCGAAGGGAAGGAGTCCTGCCAGATCGGGAAACAAGACTTGTGGAATTGCGATAGACGATTGATTGTCGATGGAAGCCGTGATCGCTACGTTGTGCCCACCTGGCGCCGGTTCGATGCGCACCGACGCCGACACGCGGCCTTCGGGTGCGAAGGCGCGGCTCATGCCCAGCGCGTCCCATGTTACGTGCAGAGCGCCATCCACGACCTCAACGCGCGCATCTTTGGAGTAGCGCGTCCCCAAACGTAGGGGTTCAAAGCCGTAGCCAGGATATGCGGCGTCCAGCAAGGACGCGCTCTCGGGAGTGGCCTGGAGCATAGTCATGTCGGCGTACTCGAGCTTCAGGAGTCCGCCCGATGACGCATCGATCGTGACGTGGAGACCATTGAGTTCCGCCTTGACGACGTCACTCGATTGCGCCCACGCCAGCCAGCCTGTGCCAAGCAGCGCAAGGATGAGCAATCCAAAAACGGTGAGAATTCGCATGGCTGAGGATTCCACCTATGAGCCGAATGCAATGTTTACAGACGGTACGAGCGAGCGCATACAGGGCCAGGCCACTCTATCCGTCGTCGGAGAACGCTGCTGTGACGCCCGGTTTCCACCCCGGGCGTCTCAGGCCAAACGACCCTTTCATTTCAGACTCGCCGACTGAAACCGATGCACCGGCAGCGGCATTTCGGAGTCCGCGCCCTTGATGCTCTTCCACACGATTTCGTTGAGCGCGAACATTGGCGCACGGTCGTAGTCGGACAAGTCCATTTCCATCGATTCCCGCGCACCCCAGGCCGTGGCCTGGTTCCGCTCTTCCAAGTCGATATTGGGTTTCAGGTGGGTGTAGGGCGTCAGATCCGGCTGCTCTTGGAAGCTCGCGTACAGGGGGTTCGCGGCGGCGTCGTACTGGCTCATGGGCTGGAGGCCGAGCAGCAGCTCGATCGTACGCAGCATGGAACTCGTGGTGTAGTGCGTGCTGTCCACGATGCCCCGGCGGCAGTATGGGCTGATGACAAGGCCGACCGTGCGGCGCGCGTCCACGTGATCCGACCCATCCTGCGCGTCGTCCTCAATCGCGAACACCGCCATCTCCGGCCAGTACTTGCTGTGGGTGACGCGATCGATGATCATGCCAAGACCATAATCGTTGCTCGCTACTGAGGCGCGCGGTGTCGGCTCGCCGGGCCGGGTGCCGCGGGTGTGGTCTTCCGGCAACGCCAGGACGATGTAGTTGGGCAGGCGCTTGGCCGGATCGGTGCTGTCGAAATTGGCTTCGTATTCATCGAACTCGCGAATGAACTCCGCCGCATTGTCGAAGTCGCGTGCGCCCCAGGAGAGGTAGTTCGGCGCTACGTGGCCTTGAAGCGCGCCCGCGTGCTCGAGAGCCTTCATGGCTTCGCCTTCGCTCACGCGCGAGGCGAACTCGCCATAACTGCGATACGTCAGGCCCTTGCGCTTGCACTGGTCCCACAAGAATCCCGCGGCGGGAATGGCGGCCAGGGATTCCGGCGCCTCGCTCTTGCCCGCGTAGGAGGCCGGCCAAGTCTTCTCATTGTAGTCGGTCGCGTAGGCCGCGTTGGACCAGGAATGGCCATCGCGACTGACTTCCGCGTCGCAGTACAGGTTATCGAGCAACACGAACTGCTCTACGATCGCGTGGTGATTTGGTGTGATTTCGCGTCCGAAAAGCGTGATGCGCGGATCGCCGTTGCCCTGGGGAAGGTCGCCAAACACCTGGTCGTAGGTCCGGTTCTCCTTGATGATGTAGATGACGTGCTTGATGGGTGAGCCAATCCCTACCCGGCTCGGCACGACCGTGGGCCCTGCCGTTGGCGGCCGGGCTTCAGTCAGCAGTTCATCGTTGTAGGGGCTGTTTGCGAAACACTGCTTGGTCAGATCGCGCAGTTTGTCCTTGTGCTCCTCGAGGCCAATGATGTGGATCGTACCCTTCATGAGCGATTTCGTCGTGCCTTTGCCTTCCTCGCCCGGAGGCAGCGGGCTGTGCGGACCACGGATGTTGGAGGCGGAGGCGTCGCCCTTGGCATTTCCGACATACAATTTTGCCCCATCGCGCGAAACGGCGATCGAGGAGGGATACCACCCCGCGGGCACAAAGCCCAGCACCGTGCTCTCTCCGGCCTCTTCCACGCCGATCACGCATACGTTGTAGTTATCGGCGTTGGCGACGTACAACACGTCTTCTTCAGGATCGAGGGCGAGCGCGTTGGGAGTGGAACCTTCGGGGGCGCGCTCGTACAAAGATGTGACAATCGTCTCGGTGGCGCGTCCCTTCGCCGTGTCAATCACGACGACGGTGTTGTCATTCGCGCAACAAACGAAGAGACGCCCGTCCGCCGCGAGGACCATGTCGCCGGGGTTGTCGCCCACACCGATGGTGCGCGTGACGGTGAGCGTCGCGGTGTCGATCACGCATACGCTATCGCTGCCCCAGTTGGAGCAAAAGAGCGTTGCGCCATCCGGGCTCAGCGCCAGGTCATAGGGGTTTAATTCCGTCTTCACCTTTCCTTGAACGGCGCCGGTCGTGCTGTCGAAGGCGACGATCTCGTGCAGGGTGCGGCTCGCGGCGTACAGCACCGGTTTCGAAGGATGATGTACGAGGCCCGCCCAGAAAACCTGCTTTGGCTCGATGGCGTCGGTGAAGTTTGCGGACGGCGCATCGGAGAGCCGTCCGTCTTTGTAGTCAAATACGTATACCGGCGCGACTACGTCCTTCTTGTTGTTGCCGCCCGACACGTAGAGCTTCGTGCCGTCCGGATGCCACGCGAGGCCGAACCACGCTGTTGGCAGCGGGATACGCTGCACCGCCTCGTCCGTTAGGGCGTCGAGAACCACCAGGCCGTGGTCGTTGTACCCGCAGTGCAATGCAACCACCGCGCGGCCATCAGGCGCCGGGCTGAGATTCAAGAGGAGATCTTCGGTCGGCACCGATTTGCCAATCGGCGAGATACTCCATCCGTTGGGCAAGAGGTAGTGTCCATCCGACGGCCCTGGAATCTGGGCCGAGCCGCAGAGGGATAGTGAGGCCACCAAGACCGCAAGATGGATGATTCGCATGAGATGACTCCCCGGTAGTGGCCGCGCATGCCCGCGTGGTCCGTATGGGCTGATGATACGGTGGTAGGCGGGTGCAGTCAACGAAGGGCGGGGGGACGGAGTACGCAGCGCGGTGTAGTCGCAACCATGCGGGGCTTCCCGGCTCAACTGACACACGTCAGTGCTGATGAAGATCAAGACACAGGCGAGGGCGCCTGTGCCACACGCGCCTGCCTGACGATGAGGTGTTCTTCCTCTCTTTTGGCCCTTGGTCTGCCCTGAGGATTCAACGAATTCGGATAGACAATGGAATGGAAATAGACGTGTGGCATAGGCGCCCTCGCCTATGTCCCATTCTGGCATCGTGATCTTTGTCTTTCGCCGCGTGCCTCTGCGGCCTCCGCGCCTCCGGGTTTGGGCCATAACGTTGTGTTGAAACGGCGGAGCGGCCCCGGTATCGTCAACGCGGAGGGAATCACCATGAGCATGTACCGTCTAATCCTGTGCCTCATCACCGCAGCATCCATACCGTGCCTCGGAATCGCAGAGGCACCTCCTGTGGAATCCATCGACGTCGGCGCCCGCCTCGAGCCGTTTGTCGACGACTACCTCATCACACAGATGGGCGGCACGAGCCTGCTCTTGCATCCGCCTGCGGAAGGCGAGACGGTGCTGACATTCGACAAGCCGTGGGAAGGCCTCTACTGCGGCTATGTCACCGTCATCAAGGATGGCGACCTATACCGCCTCTACTATCGCGGGTTGCCTAACTCGGGCAAGGATGGTTCGGACGCCGAGGTCACGTGCTACGCGGAAAGCGCGG
>JADLGB010000190.1 GCA_020849535.1 Candidatus Hydrogenedentota bacterium | reverse complement strand
TTTCGATTCGGACTTTCAGGCACTCGTTGCATTGATTGCCATGGGTTATGGCGTTAACCAAGGCTTCTTCCAGACAAAGCTGCGCGTAGAAGGTATGTCCGGATTCCACCCATCCTCGTTCCACCAGTGCGGTCAAGGCGCCCTTCAGCGTGTCTCCCAGGGCATCCATCGAGCTGTGCAATTCTCTGACAAAGAATGGCTTCGTCACCGGTTTCACTCTATGTTGGGAATACCGAACTTCGTCAAAGTAAGAATACCACAGGTCGGGGATGACGCAAAATTCGTAGAATCACACAGTTGCGTCTGCCATAACGTGAGGATTCCCCGCTCATTTCGGATTTTGCGCATTAGCGAACCCGCACGCTCAGGCGATGCTGGTAGGTTGCATCATCTATCCGCTCGGCCATCCGGATGTCCTCGAGTTTCTCCCAGAACATCCCCGCCGTGGAGGCCGTTTCCCCCGAGACCGCTCCCTGAGCCTGGACCGCGTTCAGGGCACCGGTAAGTCCCTGTGGCTTGATTGCCACAAAGGAGAGCTGCGGAGACGACGTGTCCACAGGCGGGCTTTGCTTTTCTGCCCACGATGAGGCTCTACCGTCGCGCAACCGGTCCAGCAGGGTCTTGAGTTGGGCCTTTCCCGTGGCGACAATCAACGTGCTCCCTTGAAATGCCGCGTAGATCCCTTCTCCTCCTGGCACCGGAACGGGCACCATGCGAATCTCGATGCCGTTGTACGTCTCGCTCACGATGGGGAACAGGGCGAGTTCGCGCAGTCGCCGACGGGCATCCTCGCCGTTCTGAAACTCCACGAGAAACGCAAATATGGGGAGATTTCCGCCGTTTTCCGCAAGGCACAACGTGGCGGTGCTGCCAAGCAGCTTCATGGTCTGGGCCGGGTCCTCCGCAGTCCCCTCGGCCGCGGGAGAGGAGAGGCCGGACTCGGACAGTGCCGATTCGGCGTACTGTTCCACGGAATCCCTCCACCCTCCGTTCAAACCCACTGAAATCACCGCGACCGTTTCCTCGGGGAGATATCTCAAATGCGTGAGTGCTCCCGGTGCTCCGCGCCACGCCATGGCATTGGGGTGGGTTGCGGCGTCAATTCGGGTGATGACGTCTAGCGAATTCTCTTCGATGCGCCATGTGGTGATGACCGGCGGCCCTCCAGCCAGGGCGTCCAGTGCCGTCTGCGTCCACACGGTTCCGGCGTCTGCGTCGGCCTGGGCTTCGGCCGGAGGACTAGGGGCATCGACCAACCCCCGCAATGCGTCGGGTTGGGTCAGTTGCACGATATGGTCTGCCGATGACGGCTCGTAAGGCACTTTCAACGGCGCGCTCAGACGTTCCGCAATACTGCGCACGAGCGGTTCCGCCAACCCGCACACCAGGAGATCGTCCCGGATGAAATAGGCAAACTCGCCTTCCGCGCTCGCATAGATCGGAAGACCGCTGACGTCCTCTCCGGTGCGCGTCGGCGGAGTCCCGCCGGAAAGCTCGCGCAGGGCGCCTTCGACCCGCTCCATGTCCATCACATACGCCGCGAAAGCGCCGGTCAACTCATCCGGGGGCTGCGCCGCCGCCACATACACCGCCACAGGGCGCTCCGGGTCAAGCCCGATTTCCAGGGCGATATCCTCGAGGCTGCGCGCGTCGGGGACATGGACCGCGCGGCCCAATTGCTGTACCACGACGCGGATTTCGGCTTCCATATTAATCTGCTGAGGCGACGCGCGAATCAGAAAGGACTCGACGCGACCCTCCAACTCTCGCAAGGATGGCGCGGATGCCGCCGTAACTGCCTGCGGGGGTGTTAGCTGGAGCAGGCTGACGACCCCCTTGGCGGCGAGAGCTGTATCTTCCACAGACTGTGAATCACGCGGCCCGCACCCGGCAAGCAGCATCGAAGCCGCGGCGAACGCACCCAGCCAGGGAATGAAGCATCGGAAGGTTTGTTTCGCGCGCGAGACCATCAACATTTCTCCTCCTGAATTCGTCGGTCTTCTCTAGATCGAGGCGGCAGTCGTGCGGCTACTTTGGCCGATAATCCGGGCAACGCGTCGCATTGGGCCGCTGAGGCCGGCTGCACGCGGAAGGGTGATCGTAACGGCAATTGTCGCACAGGAATTCGGACGGGCAACGTACGCGCAGCCACCACTGGCGCAAGGCCGTTACCCAGCTTTCGCTCCGGGATACGGGACTCATCACCGTTGGCTCCTGTACCGGCTCCGGTACTGCTGGGGCGACACGCCTTCGAACTTGCGGAACAGCTTGCTGAAATTGCTGGCATCCGCGACGCCAACCCGCTGGGCGATATCGCCCACCCCGAGCCGCGTGCGTCGGAGCAGTTCCTTGGCCATGTCGATCCGCACCCGGCCCACGTACTGGCTGAACGATAATCCGAATTTGCGCTGCAACTGGTGCGTAATCGCGGTGGGATGCCGGTTCAGCCGCTGCGCCACTTCCGCCAGCCGCACTGCTTCAGGCAGTCGAGCCATGATCAGGCGGTTGAGTTCCGGCAATGTACCCTCGGACGAGGCTCGCGCCGTCACGCGAAGCACTATGGCCAGCAGCGACATGGCTGCCGAGGTCAGATCCGAGTCCGACTTCGCCTGACGCAGGGCCGCCACGAAGGCCGGGAACTCTTCCCATGATTCCATGGTATCCAAATGGGCGCGCTCGGCCGCTTCCAGCGTCGCGCCGGCCAGTGCGATCGCGCGGGCCCTGCGAACGGCCAGCATTTCACCCTTCGATTCGACCTCCGCCAGCGCCGACTTCACGAGGGAGCGCGCGAGAGTCTGATTGCCGCTGGCCAGGGCGGCCGCAATTTCGGTCCCGCGGTAGGGCGAATGATCTGGTGTTTTCGAGCGCCGCCTTCGAGGCGGACGGAGCGCGCCGGGGTCGGTGTTTTCGATGGCTGGCTCGATTGCCAGTTGCAGTTCCCGGGTGCGTTCCCAGAGTCCCGAAAGGCTCTCAGCGGCCCACTCGGCGATAGCCGGGACCGCCGTGCTGGGAACCAGTGCGATGTCCGTCAGTGGCGTTGGAAAGAACGGGCGCTCCTCATGCACGAGCGCCGCCAATCCCTTCATCGCATCCAACGACAGCGTCTGTGGGGCCTCCGCGGGGCAGTAGGGGCCCAACGTCAGGACGAAGCCGGGGGTGTTGTCGAGGAGGACCGGTGCGGACACGCAGGCAAAGCCCATGTGGCACAGGTACGCAGCCGGCTTCCGGCGCGCGAGCGCCTGGCGGGAACCGGATACTCGTGAATCGCGGCAGGCGGCTTTGCCCCCGGCGCAGGCCGCCACGTACTGACATGCTTCGCATCTTCCCGCGCCCGCGAGCGATGGGCCTTCGTGGTCTCCTTCCAGAAAATGGACGCTGGCCGGCATGGATCCCGCTTGCGAGACTCTCTCGAGAATACGGCGGACTTCGTCCGTCCGGAAGAAGGCGGCGGCATTCATGGGCTCAGCTCGAACACAGGCGTGGGCCGGTTCTGTGCGGCTGTGAACAACCGAACGGGACGCCGTTTTACCACACCCTCGGCCATCTGCAGGGCCAGGTCGTGCGTGTTGTTTTCCTCGCTGATGTGAACCAAGACGACCACGTGGAGATGGTCGTGCATGATGTGTGCCAGCAGGGAGCACATGTCCGCGTTGGACAGATGCCCTTGCCGGCCCCGGATGCGCTGCTGAATCATGGGCGGATAAGAGCCCCGGCGCAACATATCCGGACAATAGTTGGATTCGAGGATCAGGCCGTGCGAACCCGCGAGGCGGCGGCGTACCAGTTCCGAGGGATGCCCCAGATCCGCGGCAATGCCGAGTTTGGCGCCCCGGGACTCGACCACGTAGCTCACCGGATCCGCGGCATCGTGGGAAATGCTGAAGCTTCCCACAGTGAGGTCCCCAAGGATCGTATCTTCGCCGGCCTCGAAAAACCTCGCCTGGGGAATTCGCCCGATGTGGGGGGGAAGGGCCTCGAAGGTATCGCGCGTCATGTAGACGGGAACATCCAGCTTTCGGGCCAGGATTCCGACTCCACTGACGTGGTCGGAGTGTTCATGGGTGACGAAGACCGCTTGCACGTCGTCGAGGGCTTCGCCCACTTCCGCGGCGTTCGCCTGGAGCTTTCGGAAACTTAACCCATTATCAATCAATACCTTGGAGTCACGCGTCGTCACCAGGACGGCGTTTCCGCTGCTGCCGCTGCCAAGCAGACAAAACCGTATCAAGACGCGTCTCCCAACGAAAGCCTAACTTCTTGTAATACCAGAAATTATAGCAATACACATGAAATCGTTCAATTGACATGCCGGGGATTTGGGGTTATAATGGCACGTGACTTGCTAAGGGGACCTCCTACGCTATGATGCATATGGAACATCGGCTGGCTCAGACTCAGACACAGCGTCTGATGCTGACCCAGAAAATGCAACAGGCTATCCATATCCTGCAGTTGTCGGGAATTGAACTCGAACAGTATGTCCAGCAGGAACTCGAGACGAATCCCGTCCTGGACCAGATCCAGAAAGAGACCAAACCCGAGCCGGAGCGAGTCCCGGAAGTCACGGAACACGCCGACGGAAAGGCCATCGACGACAGCGCTTTCAACCTCGATGATTATGCGAGCATGTGGACGGATTTCCGCAGGGAGGGCACGGACTTCTCGCGGAACACCGAAGCGGCCAGCCGACGGGAGTATTACCAGAATTCCATCACCAAGGAGGAGTCTTTCTCGTCCAAACTGCTGACCCAACTGCGGCTCGCCGCTCCCGATGAAAAGACGTACGAAATCGGGGAACTCATCATCGGCGACGTCGACAACAAAGGGTATTTCACGGGTTCCATCGACGAGATCGCGGGGAAGATGAGTGTCACGCCCGAGGAGGTCGAGCGGGTACTGTATATGGTGCAGCGGTTCGAGCCCACCGGCGTTGGTGCACGCGATATTGTGGAGTGTCTCTTGCTGCAGACCAATGTCGAATACCCCGACGAGCACGAATTGAAGACGCTCATCTCGGAGCACCTCGAAGAACTGGAGCACCGGCAGGTCCCCAAGATCGCGAAGGCGATGGGGATTACACAGGAGCGCGTTGAGGAACTCACGGGCATGCTGTCCCGGCTGGACCCGTGGCCCGGCCTCGAGTTCTCGACCGATCCGCCCCACTACGTGACCCCCGACGTCATCGTCGAGAAGATCGACGATGAGTATGTCGTGTACCTCTCCGACGAGACCATCCCCGAGCTGCGCATCAACGGGGATTACCGCCAGATGATGCAGAACGGGCGGGTCACCAAGGTCGAAAAGCAGTATCTGCGAGATAAGGTGGAATCGGCGCGCTGGCTGATCCGAAACATCCAGCAGCGCCAGCAGACCATTCTGCGCATCGCGTCCGCCATCGTGGACGTCCAGAAGGATTTTTTCGAGCACGGCATCGAGCGGATCAAGCCCCTCACATTGCAGGAAATCGCCGACAAGGTGGGGGTGCATGAGGCAACCGTGAGCCGTACGACCCGCGGCAAATACATGCAGACCCCGCAGGGGCTGTTTGAGATGAAGTACTTCTTCTCCCCGGGGCTCAAGCGTGATGGGGGCGACGCCCAGTCCTCCAAGAGCGTCCAGTCCGTGATCAAGAAAATCATCGACGAGGAGGACAAGTCCCGGCCGTTGAGCGATCAGAAGATAGCGGACATCCTGAAGAAGCAGGGCTTGAATATCGCGCGGCGGACGGTGACGAAGTACCGCGAGGCAATGGGCATCCTGTCGACGACGATGCGCCGCACGTATCAGGACTCGTGAAGGTTACGGACGGACACGGGCAAAATCGGCCAAACGCCCGCCCGGTAGGTGGGGGTCACCTGCCCCAAATCAAGAAAACAGTTGCCTAAACAGGTGACTTCGTGTTATAAAGAGCCCGAATGGGGTACCGTGGAAGGTACCCGAAAGTGTTCCTGACTTTTGGATGACGATAGCTACCAATGATCCTGCTTGACTGGCCTGCCTGCCGCATCATGCTCTTCCTTGGTCCATTCGCTCCCCCAGACGTCTCGAACCATCTCCATTGC
>JADLGB010000189.1 GCA_020849535.1 Candidatus Hydrogenedentota bacterium | reverse complement strand
GGAAGAGGTCGCGCCATTTCTCCATCGGAAGCGGGACTTCCACGTCCGGCAGGATGCCATGCTTGTTGATGGTCACGTCGGCGGGCGTGTAATAGAGCGCGGTCGTCAGGCGCAGCGCGCTGTCCTTGGGCCGCCTCAGCGGGATGATCGTCTGAACGCTCCCCTTGCCGTACGTCTTCATGCCGACCACCAACGCCCGCTTGTAGAACTGCAGCGCGCCGGTCACGATCTCTGAGGAGCTTGCCGTCTGCTCGTTCACAAGCAGGACCATTGGCATGCTGTCTGCAATCACCGGGTCCCGCTCGGTATATAGGGTCATCTCTTCGGTCACCGTTCCATCGCCCTGGATCCGGCCCTTTGTATACGTGACCTTGGTCCCCTTCGGCAGGAACAACTCCGAGACGTCCTTGGCGGCCGTCAGCAGCCCGCCTGGATTCCAGCGAAGGTCGAGAATCAACGACTGCATTCCTGCGCCCCCAAGCTCCTTGACTTTCTGAGCGATTTCGTCTGCTGTCGTCTTCTTGAAATCACTCACCCGCACGTAGCCGACCCCGCCGTCCAGAACGCGCGATTCCATGACGCTTTCCAGCGGAATCTTACCTCGGGTTACATCGAATTCCAGCATCTCCGGGCGCTTGTCCGGATCGGTGTACTCGCGGAATACCGTCAGGTGGACCACCGTGCCGCGCGCGCCGCGAATGTGATCCTTCGCCTCATCCAAGCCCATACCCTGCGTGGAAATATCATCGATCTTCACGATGATGTCTCCCCCGAGGAGGCCCGCCTTGACTGCTGGTGAGCCGGGCAGCGGATGGAAGATGACGATGTTCTTCTGCTCGTCCAGCTTGATCTGGACGCCAATACCGTCGAATTCACCTTCGGTTTCTTCCGTGATGTCCTGATACACCATCGGAGGCACGTACGAACTGTGGTCATCCAACGAGTTCATCATCCCGATGAGCGCGCCTTCCACAACCTTATCCGCGTCGGGCGATTCCACATAGTTCTTGATGATCTCATCCAAGACCACGGCAATCGGCTCGATGGTCGTCACGATGTCGGCCGTATTCTCTTCGGCCCCGATTCGGGCCACGAATCCATTCGAGAGTGCCAAAGCCGTCAGGACGAGGAAAAAGAACAGACCCATGAACTGTGAACGAAAGCTATGCATCCAAGCTACCTCCGGACAGCCGTCCAGGCGCGTCACGGCGCCCAGCGTGGCTCAGCCACACATGGCGAGCCTTCCCACGACTATAGCAGAACCTTGCGCGAGATTGCGACTCCCGGAGCACAGGCACGGTCCCGTACGCTATTGCGAAGAGAGGGCCATATCCCACGCAGGGCTGAAGTCCCCGCCCGGCGTGCAGCGTCTCCCATAGTTCCCATTACTCCCATAATTCCCATCTCAGTCCAGTTCACCGGGATAGCGCAGAATGGCGAGGGGCAGGGATAGCTCCCTGCCCCTCGCCGGCACAATTCAGCGGTCACGCCGCATCAGTGAACGTGCTCGTGCGTCAGTTCGTGGAAGATAATGCCGCCCTCGTTCACCGGGAAGTCCTCTCCGTGAAGCCCCGCGTATTTCAGAAACTCCACGTGCCCGTCCATGTACAACACATTGCAGCCGCCTGGAACGTGGTTGAAGTGCGACGCATCGTCCGCGGATATTTCATCCCACATTACCGGCAATGTGGATTGCGCTATCGCGCTCCCCGCGGGATTGTTGATGTCGGTCACGAAGAAACGCTCGATTCCCTCGCGCAGACGCGAGAACTTCTGAACACCGCCGATCGGCGTGGTCAGTTCCCAATCGGAATCGGCGAGGTCCACATCGCCCGCCTCGATTGCTTCACGCAATTCGACGCCCTCGGTTTCCAGGACCTCCAGGTCGCCATTCACATCGATTTCCGTCTGTAGCGTTCGGGGGCTGATTCCCCAAGGGATGTACACATACGGATGTTCCGCGATCTCGCACGGTTCCACAATACCGTTATTTGAGAACCCCGGAACTTCCTCCCAGTTGTCGGACTGCGTGTTTCCCTCATCCCATATTTCCAGGGCCGTGCTTCCGCTTGGCGAGCTGGGGCAAACCAACACGTTCCAGTCCGTCAGGTACTCTGGATACACGTCCGTAGCATCGAAGATCGTGTTGAACGGCTGAATGTCTCCATCGCAGCCCAGCGTCTTCATCGAAGGGTACTTCTCACCGGCGCTCTCGCCGCTGTACATCTTGAAGATCAGCCCCATTTGTTTGAGGTTGTTCTGACAACTGGCCCTGCGGGCCGCTTCGCGCGCCCGCGCCAATGCTGGCAGCAGGATCGCCGCGAGGATGCCAATAATCGCGATTACCACCAATAACTCTATTAACGTGAACCCTTTCCGATTCATGGAAATGTCTCCTTGCTGTTCAGTCAAAATGGTCTACACGGCGGCAACACTCAGGGCCGCCTCATGCAGCTAAAGTTCTGATTGGGAAGTCGAGAAGGAACTAGACCGTGACTGACAGTGGGGGACCTCGAAGCGATTCGGGAGTGGCGGATAGGTCGCTCCATCGGAGCGAAAGGTAGGTGGGGACGTCCGTATTGGCCGTTTCCGCAATCAGCACGGACATCGCGGTGGAAAACGGAATAAGGGCTGCCATGCTCAGCAGTGCGCAGAACGCGCACCGCTTTTCGCCTGTCCCTTGAGGTTGCGGCGCGCCCGGCGCCGTGTGCGAGTGTGACGCGCACGGCTGAACGATCAGCAACAACACCTCATGCAACTCGGCCGTTGCGAACATGGCCAAGAGCACGGATGCTCCGATTCGTATGAGGCGCCTACTTCTCATGTGGGATACTCGCGAACTCACAACTTAACCCTACCGTCCGCACCGCCTTTTTGTCAACCAATCCAGCACAGCCAATGCTGCGTGCTGCTTTTCGCGATCAATTACTCTACACTGGGTGCGCGTCGATGCCCGTCCCGCGGTTCCTGGGAATGCGGTGCGGCATTTTGGCCAAGGAAGTAGGAACATGACCGATTCAGAACGGCGCCCCGCCCTGACCTTGCTCCAGTTGCTGGCCCTTTTTGCCGTGCTCGCCCTGGCATTCTCCCTTCGCGTCTACCGCATCCAGACCGAGGCGATGTGGTATGACGAGATATCAAGCTACGCCCATCTCGACGCACCCACGCTCAGCGAGTTCCTGACACGCGAGCGCGTCAACGACGCCGCCATGCTGCCGCTCTACTTCACCGTCGAATACTACTGGGCAAACCTCATCGGCGACTCCGTGCTGGCCGTCCGCGCTCTTTCCATCTTCTGCGGCATGGCGACTTTGGTCATGCTGTATCTCTTGGGCCTCCATCTGCACGGACACACCGCTGGTCTCGTGGCGGTGCTATGCGCGGCGTTCTCCAAGCTGCTCATCTACCAATCACAGGAGATTCGCGTCTACGCCCTCACCATGTTCTTAGCCCTCGTTTCCAGTTACGCCTTTCTCCGCGCACTGGATACTGGCAAACGCCCCTGGTGGGCTCTCTACCTGGCCGCAAACGCACTCATGCTCGTTACCCACCTCTTTTCCGTGCTCCTCGTCGCCGCGCAAGGCATCTACCTGCTCCTCACGCGCTATCGCCAAGTCCGCCTCTGGTTGCTGTGGGGAGTTGTCCATCTGCTCTTCGGCGTGATGCCGTTATTGTGGATGATGACTACCGACTTTGACGCCCTGCAGCGGCACACGGGATGGATCCCCATCCCCAACATCTACCGGCTCGTGTCGGCCTACTACTTCGTGTACGCGGGCAGCAAGCTCGATGCGATGGACCTCGTGCGTCACCTGCCGTGGAGCGTGCCGGTCCACCACCTGCTCGGACTCGCCATGCTCTCGGCCGTCCTCTGGGCCATCTTCCACACGCTCAAGGTCAACCTGCTTGGACCCGCGGAGGAGGCGCGGCGCTTTCGGTTTTCATCTCTTCTGTTTTTGTTGGTTTGGCTTGTTGTGCCACCATTTTCCCTTTTTGTCATTTCGCGCCTGGGTAGACCCTGCTTCATCGAACGCTATGCCGTGTACTCGTGTTTCCCGCTTGCTTTGCTGGCGGGAACCGCGCTGGCTTCCGTGCGGCGGCCTGCCGTGAAGTGGACGGCTTTGGCACTCCTCGCCGCCGTCCTTGCGGGTAACATGGTCGATCTGAAGCGGCCCATGCGCCCGGACTGGAAGACCGCCCAACCCCTCCTCCGGCAACTTCGCGACACGAACGCGCAGGTCTTCAGTCCAAAATCGGACTTCGGCCCCGCGGTGATCTACTATGCGGACGCTGGCACGTCATTCTTGAGCGAAAGTCCGGACTATATCCAAGCCGCGGCCGCACGCGCCGCACAGGGCCGGAATGCCGCCATTGCCATCGTCGAAGTGCCCGGCGTCTACAACGCCGCGGATGTTCGTGCCGCCCTGACCGGTGCCAAGACCCCTTATGTCGAGCATCACTACGGCGGCCGCTGGGACGTGTTCATTTGGGACCTCTCTACCCGCGAAAACTAACTGGCAGTGCACTTGGCCCGATCCATCCGATCCGTCCGATCTAAACCACGCGCCAACCCGCACGACAGGCGATGCACGACCATTCGCAAGTCCTGCGGGTCGCGGGTGCGCCAAAGGTGCACAAGTTGGCCACCTCTGCTATACTTGTTCGGGGACTGGAGTTCTTGTTGGCTGGCAGAGGTTGGCCCGCAATCCAACGGGGGTCCCGGTTGGATGCAACGGCTGGCGGTCCGGGGCGTATTCGCCGGGTTCTTGTAGGGGTACCGCATGCAGAAAATCTCCGTTCGCGCGCTCATACCCGGCAGAGCCTTGGATGGTCCCCTCTTTGACAGGCGCGGACGCCTCCTCCTCGCCGAGGGCAACGTACTCACCTTGGACATGCTCTCCTCCCTCGTCGTATCCGGCACGAGCTACGCCTTCTTGGGGCAGTGGAACGCCGATGCGGTCGAGAATCTCTTGAACGAAGATCCCGTGCGCGACTACCGGCGTCAGGCCCACGCGGTGATGGATGCCTTGGCCTCCGAGGTGGAAGAAGAATTGAACGCCGCCACATGTCTGGACATTCAGCCCACCGGTAAGCCGATGGCTGCCTCAGTCGATGATTCCTTCCAGGCGCGCCGCACGGAAAAACGCCTGCGGGAATGGAACGCGATCATCCACGAGGGTGTCTCATTCGTCGAGCACGTCATCCGCGGCGAGATCGAATCCGAACGCGCCGGAGACGCCGCCGTCGCACTCGTGGCGCGTCTCGTCGATATCTTCCAAAAGGACCGCAGCCTCCTGAACGGAATCGTCGGGCTCCGCACGATTTCCGATTACCACTATCACCACGCGTTCAACTCGGCAGTGCTCGCCATCAACATCGCCACAGCCATGGACTACGGCGTCGGTCAAGTCCAGGAAGTCGGACTCTCGGCCCTGTTCCAGGACCTCGGTATGGCCATGGTCCCCGAGGATCTGCTCAACGCCCCGCGCGTCCTCGATCCCGTGGAATTCGTGGATGTACAGAAACACACCGTCTTGGGTCTCTACCTGCTGGAGCGCATCCGCGGGCTTCCGGCCTGCGCACGGTTGGCCATGTACCAGCACCACGAGCGGGCGGACGGCTCGGGCTATACCCAACGCCGGGAGCGTGTCTGGATCCACAAGTTCGCGCAGATCGCTTCTGTCGCTGACGTCTACGACGCCCTGACCTCCGTCCGGCCTTGGCGTTCCGCCTACATGCCCTACCTCGCCATGGAGTCGGTCATCAAGCTGGCCAACAAGGGCCGCTTTCACGCCGACATCGTCCGCGGACTCCTCCGGTACCTTTCTCTCTTCCCCATTGGAAGCTGGGTGCGTCTCACCAACGGCGAAATCGGCAGGGTGGTGCACACCAACGGCCAGGCCTATGACCGCCCCACCGTTGCCATAATCATTGACTCCAACGGCCAATCCCGTTCGCACCCCGCCACCCGTAATCTTGCCGAGGAAGCCGATATCCGCGTTGAAACCTTCATCAACGACGAAGGTTTGCCCCGCGACGCGGTGGGGTTTTAGCCCGCATACCTCAGTGCCCCCGCGCAGCCACACCGCGGCATGGTGAGATATGCTCCAGCAATGGCCACAGGCTTACCGTTGCCCTCAGGGAGCCGGAGGAGCCTGTGCACGGCCCCAACCAACAAAAGTAATAATTGTGTGCCCCGCTGGGCTTCGGCGGATCCCAATAGACGCTCCCCCGCGTGTGTTGCACGGGCCTTCATCTTTATGCTAAACTGTTGTTCGTCAATGTGCGATTTGACGCAAGAGTGGGTTCGCGCCCACTCTTTTTAGTTGTGGTTGAGAGGAGTGTGGTGTCGAAAGAGGATGTCATCCGGCGCGCATGGGGTGAACTGGAACCCCATCTCCGGGAGCAAGGTTTTGAGCTGGTTGAAGTTGAGTTCGGTCAGCACGGCCATCTCTGGATCTTGAGGCTGTTCCTGGACAAAGAAGGAGGAATCACGTTGGACGATTGCGCCGCGGTGTCCCAAGTGCTGAATCCCGTTTTGGACAGCATCAACCTCATCGACGGCGCATACACCCTGGAAGTTTCTTCGCCTGGATTCGATCGACCCGTGAGGAAACCGGAGGATTTCGATCGTTTCGCCGGCGAGCGCATCAAGATACGTACCCATCTCCCTGTGGAAGGCCGGAAGAAATTCACCGGCACCCTGACTGGAATCGCCGGAGACCTCGTCTCGGTGGATTGCGATGGGACGGTCTACAGCATCTGTATCGACAACATTCAACGGGCCAACCTGGACCGGTAGACGGCCGGGAGTCGAGGTAAAAAGGTGGACGGCAAGGACCCGAATTTGCAGGTCATCCTGCAGCAACTCCAGGCGGAAAAGAGCATCGACCGCAATACGCTCTTGGAAGCCATTCGCAGTGCCATCGAAACTGCGGCGCGGAAGAGCTTTCACCCGGCGGCAACCATCACCGTGGATATGGATCCGAAGACCCTTGCTTTCAAAGTGTTCGAGATTCGCACCGTTGTCGACGAGGTCGCCGATCCCGCCAAGGAAATGGCACTCGATCAGGCACAATCGCTCAATCCCGATGCCCGGGTCGGCGATCTGCTCAAGCTCCCCACGGAGCCTAAAGACTTCGGACGTATTGCCGCGCAAACTGCCAAGCAAGTCATTATCCAGAAAATCAAAGACGCCGAGCGCGAGAACGTCTACGACGAGTTCAAGAAGCGCGAGGGCGAACTCGTGACCGGCGTCGTGAAGCGGAGCAGCCACGGAAATCTCATCGTGTCCGTGGGACGCGCCGAAGCCATTTTGCCCCAGCGGGAACAGTCCCCACGCGAGAACTTCAAGCCAGGCGATCGCCTCCGTGCGCACCTGCTCGAAGTCGAAAAGAGTCCTCGCGGACCTCAGATCGTGTTGTCCCGGACCTCTCCCGAACTGGTGCGATCGCTGTTCGACCTCGAAGTGCCGGAGATCTACGACGGCACTATTCAGATCCGGGGGATCGCGCGTGAGCCGGGAAGCCGGACCAAGATCGCCGTGACCTCCAGCGATCCCAATGTAGACGCCGTCGGCGCCTGCGTGGGAATGAAAGGTTCGCGCGTGCGTGCCGTGGTCGAAGAACTCTGCGGTGAGAAGATTGACATTGTCCGCTGGAGTGAGGATCCTGTTGAGCTGTGTGGACACGCGTTGAACCCAGCGGACATCCTCGACATCACGGTTGATGAATCGGCGAAGTCCATTCTCGTCATCGTGCCCCACGACCAATTGTCACTGGCGATCGGCAAGCGCGGCCAGAATGCCCGTCTCGCCTCAAAACTCATGGGATGGAATATCGACATCAAGAGCGACGTGGAGCTTTCCGGAGGGGGGGCCGCGCAAGGCGCGGAACACGCTGCCCAAGCGGCTCCCGAAGGTTCGCTGGATGACGCCGTCGAGGCACCCGGCCTGGACGGCACCGCCGACGGACCTGAGTAAGCCGTAGATCAGAACCAGAGGAATTTGGGAGACCAGGTACATGCAGACTGTTTCCAGCTTAGCCGATCGTCTTGACGTGTCCCCGGAGTGGGCGATCGAGCGGCTGCGCTACATGCTCATCGACGTGGAGAATGTGGAATCAACCATCGGCGATGAGGC
>JADLGB010000188.1 GCA_020849535.1 Candidatus Hydrogenedentota bacterium | reverse complement strand
TCCATGATGGATGCGCATCGGCTCGTCGGACCATTTTCCGTTCACGCAGATCTTCGTACAACGGGAATATCAGCCGCTGGATCAGTTGGACGACGTTCGGCTGGTGCTCGACTGCGGCGCGAACGCAGGGTATGCGTCGGCATACTTTCTGTCTCGATTTCCTCAGGCGAAAGTGATTGCAATCGAACCGGATCCCGGGAATTTCGAGATACTGGAAAGGAACACGCGGGTGTATGGTCAGCGAATCGACTGCCTCCAGGCTGGCGTGTGGCCATACCGCGCGGGTTTAAAGCTAGAGGAAGTACCGTTTCGCAGCGGGCGAGAATGGTCGCGGCAGGTTCGAGAAATCCGCGAGGGGGAGACAGCGGATTTTCCCGCAATCGACATTGGGGCTTTGCTTGCAAAATCCGGATATGATCGGATTTCTATTCTGAAAATGGATATCGAGGGAGCGGAAACGCTCGTGTTCTCGAAGAATTTTGAATCGTGGATTGACCGGGTGGACGCCATAGCGGTGGAACTTCATAACGATTCGCAATTTGGTTGTGCGACGGAGGCATTTCTGTCGGCGATCGAGGGGCGTGGGTTCACAGTCACAACCTGCGGCGAGCTAACAATTGCGAAGCGGTTGACGGCAACTGGCACGGCGGATAGTGTGTGCGATGCTTAGGTCGGAGAAACCGGGACTCGCCTCACGTCAGGCGTGAGCAGCTAAAGAAGCGCATCGAACTCAGTGGCGGTGACAAGTGAAAAGGAAAGTGTGTCTTTCCAGTGAGCGCGCGCCGCCCCCCGTGTCAGGATAGTTGTCGGGCGGGGTGAAACCGCTGGGACGCCATGGGGCGTTCGAGGCGGGGACCGCCCGCCCCTCCCCCGGGGGAGGGGCGACACTTTAGAATTTGGTAAACAAGGCAACTGAGGGGCGGAGAAAGGGCCGGAGACAATGCCCTATCCGCAATCGTTCAAGGAAGCCATGGTCCAGAAGATGTTAGGACCCACCGGGGCCTCTGCCAACGCCTTGGCAGAAAAGGTCGGGGTGCCGCAGAGTTCGCTCTCGCGGTGGCTCAGAGAAGCGCGTACCCTGGACCCCATGAAAAAGAGCAAGAAGCAAGCTCAAGAACCACGGAGTCCTCGAGAGTGGACCATGGAGGAGAAACTCAAGGCGGTCATCTCGGCCGCCGAGTTGTCCGGCCAGGAGTTTGGCGCCTTCCTGCGGCGCGAAGGACTGCACGAGGCTCAACTGCAGCAGTGGCGTGACGCCTTACAGGCAGCCTTGGGCGCTGCGAACCCGAAGAAACGTACACGAGCTAGCGCGGAGGCCAAGCGCATCAAGCAGCTCGAGAGGGAGCTCAGGCGGAAGGATAAGGCCCTTGCCGAAGTGACGGCCCTCCTGGTGCTCAAAAAAAAACTGGAAGCGTTCTGGGAGGCAAAGGAAGGCGGCACCCAAGCAACGAGCGACGAATGATCCTCGAGGGCATCAAGGAGGCTGTCCGCGACGGCGCACGTGTTGCGCGTGCGTGTGAGATCGTAGGGCTCAGCGAGCGGGCCTACCAGCGCTGGAACAAGGACCCCGATGGAGGCGAGGATCGCCGCAAGGGCCCCACGTCCCCCCCTGTAAACCAACTCACGGAGGAAGAGCGGGTTGCGGTCGTGGAAACGCTGAACTCCTGGGAATTTCGCAACCAGTCTCCCAAGCAGGTCGTGCCAATTCTTGCCGAGCGAGGTACCTATATCGCCAGTGAGTCGAGCATGTACCGTATTCTCAAGGAGGAAGGCCTCAATGCCCACCGGGCGGCGTCCCGACCTCCGCGGCATACGAAACCGCGCGAGTTTGTCGCTCAGGGTCCCGGTGAGGTACTCACGTGGGATATCACCTACCTCCACAGCCCTGTCCGCGGAGCATTCTTCTACTTGTACCTGGTCGTCGACGTCTGGAGTCGCAAAATCCTGGGTGGGGCGGTGCACGACGCCGAGTCGAGTGCGTACGCGAGCGCACTGATTTCTACGGTGATCGAAGAGAACGGATTGTCCCCAGAGACGGTGGTGGTCCACATGGATAACGGTTCGCCGATGAAGGGAGCTACACTGCGAGCGACCTTGGAGGCGTTGGGGGTACAGGCTTCCTACAGTCGCCCGCACGTGAGCAACGACAATCCGTACTCCGAATCACTGTTCCGGACGCTGAAGTACCGCCCGGAGTACCCCTCGAAGCCCTTCCAGTCCCTGGAAGCCGCCCAGCAGTGGGTGGCAGGCTTCGAGGTGTGGTACAACACGCAGCACCGCCACAGCGCGATCGGGTACGTGACGCCGGAACAGCGTCATTCAGGAGTTGCTCACGCTGTCCTTGCAAGGCGGCGCCAGGTGTACGAGGCCGCACGGCGCAGAAATCCCGCGCGCTGGACTGGAGACATTCGGCGCTGGGAAGCCCCCGACGTCGTCTACCTCAACCCGGAGGATCCGCTCAACACGGTGACGGCACGTTCGGCGTCACGGCCGGCGGAGGCTGTGGCATGAAACAGGTTTAACCGACAACTCTCTTGACGTGCGTAGCCCCGGAGAATTCTCGGTGATCGTGGCTGTGGGCGGCCGGAGCCGGGATGTGGAGTTCTTGCCGTTCTATCGCCTGCACCGGCGCGCGCTGACGCCGCCTACTGGGATTTCTTCACACCCGAGGAATGGGCGCGGGAGTCGCGGGGCACGGCGCCGCGCAGGAGGCGGAGCGCAAGCTCGCGGCGGCGACGGTGGCGTTCGTTCAGCCCGGCGAGATGCAGCCTGAGATCGATTTCAACTTCCAGGGCGAGGAAGCCGTCGTGGCGCGGGTCTTGGAGCGCGTCGCGCGCCGCGTCGCCAAGTGGTTTTCCTTCGACCTGCCCGTCGACGAGTCCCACCCCATGGCGTTGATCGTCACCTACGGCGACGACGAGCGTCAGCGCCGGACCTTCGAAATCCTGGTGGACGGGGTGCGCGTGGGCGCCCAGGCCATCACCATCGAGCGGCGCATCCCGGAGCGGGATCCGCGTCTCTTCGATGTCGAGTACAAGCTGCCCCCGGACGCCGTCCGCGGCAAGACGAAGGTGACCGTGCGTCTCCAGGCCGCCGCCGGCGAGGAGATCGCGGCCGTGTGCGGCCTTCGCATGATCCGCGTCGACGCGGAAAGATAGGCGGCGCTTCACCGAAGTCGAGGGGCGAAGGCGGCGCTATGCCGTCACCGCATGGCTCCCGCGAAT
>JADLGB010000187.1 GCA_020849535.1 Candidatus Hydrogenedentota bacterium | reverse complement strand
TTCAAAGCCCTGGGTGAAGTGAAGGGACACAATCCCGATATCGGCCAAGCCATGGTAGACCAGGACATCGAACTCCTGGCCACGCCGCGTGGCGATGGGACCTTCGACGTCAAGGCGACCAATTCGGGCCAAGCAGCAACAACGGAGGGGGAATCGACCATCGAGAAGGCGGTCGATGCGCTGCAAGAGACAACAGAACTCCCGTTGGAGCCCCTGAAAGATATCGTCAAGGAACTGACCGCCGATCCGAAAGGTGAGTTGGATCAATCGGAAGAAGTTCAGAAGGCCCTGAGCCAGCCTCCCCCCGCGCCGGGCATGGAAGGCGCGCATATCGTCATCGGCCGCGACAAGTTGTTAACCCTGACGCCGGAAGAGGCGGTGAAGTACCGGCTCATCGAGCACACGCCTCGCGACCTCGATCATTTGCTCCGCACCTACGGTATGGAGAACGCCCGCCGCGTGGAAATGAAACTCACGTGGTCGGAAGATCTGTATAGCTGGCTGACCAGCCCGGCGGTCGCCAGTATTCTGCTGCTGATCGGCATTGGAGGCATCTATGTTGAGATGAAGACACCGGGCTTCGGCCTTCCGGGCACCATCGGTATTATCGCGCTCGCATTGTTCTTCGGAGCGCGCGGGGTGATCGGCCTTGCAGACTGGATCGACATTCTCCTGGTCGTGACCGGCCTCATCCTGATCGTCGTCGAGATCTTCTTCATCCCTGGTTTCGGCATTGTGGGTGGACTCGGCTTAGTCTCGCTATTGACGGGACTCTTTCTGTCATTCACGTTCACCGACTTCTCGTTTTCGATGTATAGCTGGAATTTCGATAGGTTCCGCGACGCGGGCATGACCGTAACCTTGACGGCCCTCGGGCTGGTCGTCTTGGTGGCAACCTTGTGGAAGGTCCTTCCCCACACTCCGCTGCACGGATGGCTCGTCCTCAACGAAGTGCAACAGACCGGGAGAGGGTTTACCGTCCAACCGGAGTCGGAATGCGTGGCCGCCATCGGGCTGCGTGGTGTCGCTTCCAGCATGCTGCGCCCCGCGGGCCGCGCGCGTTTCGGCGACAAGACACTCTTGGTGGTCAGCCGGGCGGAGTTCGTTGAGCCGGGCACGCCGGTGCAAATTGTCGAAGTGGAAGGCAATCGCTACGTCGTCGACCGGATCAAGGATTAACGGCCTAACCGGCAGCAAGGGGGCATCCAGGCTATGGACGTTCGCATGTCGCTGATTCACATGCTCAAGCAATTGCGCGAGGAGATGTTCGTCATCCAGCAGCAAGGAGCCGGATACTACAGTTGCATCCCCATGGCGACGCGCTATAACAAGCTTCTCGAACAGGCAAAACGCCTGTTTCCTGAAACCGACGGACTGATTGATACCTTTGAGACGGTGCAGGAAATCGACCCGAAAGATCCTGCGGACAAGATGAAAGCCGTGCAAGGGATTCGCCTTGAGATCGGGCAACTGCTGACGCTTTTGGAGTCCGTCGCGGAGGGTCAGAAGCGATGATCTGGTGGGTCATCTTCTTCTTCATTGCGGGGATGGTACTGATCCTCGCGGAGTTTATCCTGCCCGGGCTGGTGTGCGGCGTGCTGGGCGGCATCTTCCTGACGGTTAGTTGCGTGATGGCGGCATATTCGCATCCGGATATGGCCCTGTTCATCGTGATCGGAGAGATCGTCGCCGCCATCGCCACCATCGGAGTGGGATTCTACGTGTTTCCCCGTTCGCCGATTGGCAAAGCCATGATATTGGAGACGGATCAGCCCCTGGAAGCGGGCTGGGTCTCGGATGAGACCGACCAAGCCTTGCTGGGGACACTGGGTGAAGTCTTCACCGCCTTGCGCCCCGCGGGAACCATTACGGTAAATGGGAAGAAAGTCAGTGCCGTCTCCACAGGGGACTTCATCGGCGAGGGAACCGCCGTCCGCGTTGTCGAGGTGCGCGGCAATCGCGTGGTCGTGGAATCCGCCCAGAAGCTGTAATCCGGTTCAGGGCGCACGGATGCTGCGAAAAAGCATGCATATCGGATGGAGCGTAATCGTGGCGCTGAGTGGCCGCAAAACAGGAAAGGATACGCGTAATGCCTGAGGCTCTATTGACCGTGCTTGGCATAGGACTGATCATCGTCTTTCTCATCTTCGGCGTGATCGTACTCACCTTCTTCAAGCTGTATATCCAGGCTTGGCTTTCGGGCGCACACGTCAGCATGCTGAGTCTTGTCGCCATGCGCCTGCGAAAAGTCAACCCGAACATCATCGTGGAAAGCCGCATCAACGCGGTGAAGGCCGGGCTGCGGATTTCGACAGACGAATTGGAAGCGCACTATCTCGCGGGCGGCAACGTGGTGCGCGTGGTTCAAGCGCTGATCGCCGCGAACAAGGCCAACATCGAACTCAGTTTCCAGCGTGCCACCGCGATTGACCTCGCGGGTCGCGACATCCTCGATGCCGTACAGACA
This sequence comes from Candidatus Hydrogenedentota bacterium, assembly GCA_020849535.1. Classification (GTDB taxonomy): domain Bacteria; phylum Hydrogenedentota; class Hydrogenedentia; order Hydrogenedentales; family SLHB01; genus JAHDWY01. The sequence goes on along the minus strand of JADLGB010000187.1, from coordinate 43,072 downwards.
TCCGTAAACCCCAAGGTCATCGACTGCCCTGATCCGCGCCAGGGGCAGTCCACCGTAGCGGCGGTCGCCATGGACGGTATCCAGTTGAAGGCCAAGGCCCGCGTGACGGTGCGAACCAACATTAAGAGTCTGGTCGGTGGCGCGACGGAGGAGACGATCATCGCGCGCGTAGGGGAAGGCATCGTGACCACGATCGGCTCTTCGCCCACGCACAAGCAGGTGCTCGAGAACCCGGACCGCATCTCCAAAGTGGTGCTGCAGCGCGGCCTGGATGCGGGCACGGCCTTTGAGATCCTCTCCATCGACATCGCGGACGTGGACGTCGGCGAGAACATCGGCGCCCAACTGCAAATCAAGCAGGCTGAAGCGGACAAGCAGATCGCCCAAGCCCGTGCCGAAGAGCGCCGTGCCATGGCGCTGGCCCGCGAACAGGAAATGCGCGCACAGGTGGTCGAGATGCGCGCGCGCGTGGTCGAGGCCGAAGCCGAGGTGCCCAAGGCCATGGCCGATGCCTTCCGCAGCGGCAACATGGGGATCATGGACTACTACAGGATGAAGAACGTCGTGGCGGACACGAGCATGCGCGAGTCGATTTCGAGAACCGAGGGACGTCCTGATGAGGATCCTTCCGGTCCACGCGTATAAGCGGATAGGGATCGTCTTATGGGCTTTGAAGACATCGTAGGCGTAGTCCTCTTCATCATCTTTGTGGTGGTGGCACTGATTCGGAAATTCACGGAACAGCGCGACATCGAGAACCAGCAGAAGGAGGCGCGCAAACAACCGCCCACGCCTCCCCAGATGCCGGAGGCAACCCGCCGCATGCTGTACGGAGACAACCCGCCGCCGGCGCTGCCGCGTCTGGAGCCAAAACCGGGCGAGCGGGGTCCCGTGGTGGCCAAGCCGCGTGGCCAAGTCAGTGTGCCCACCGCGCAACCACGACGCGTTGTGCCGCCTCCTGTGGCCCCGAAGCAGGCGCTGCCCCGGCCCGTGCAACCCGTCGCGCGAGCCCCGCAACGGCCGGCGCCGCCGCCAAGGCCCCAGGAGGTTCAGGCGGGGTCACCCTTCCGGCCTACGGAAGAGCAGAGGCGTCTGTCGCCAGACCAGCAGCGCCATATCGCCGCGGAGGAGCGGCGCCGCCTGTCTCCCGAGCAACAGCGTCACATTGCCCAGGAAGAGCAGCGGAGGTTGACGCCCGAACAGCGCCGGCCCACGGCTCCCCGCTCGCAGCAACGCAGAAAGGCCCCGCCGCCTCTTCTATCCGAAGAGCGGGAAGGTCCAGCCCCGACCCCTCAGTCGGCGCAACGGCAGCAGTCTGCGCGACGGGTTCGCAGGCGCCCACTGATTGCGGGGGCCCACGACCTCCGGCGAGCCATCGTCCTGCGTGAAGTCCTGGGCCCACCTAAGGCCTTCGAGTAAACCTCATCGCAGTCGCATGGGCCCCGTTCAACCGAACGGGGCCTGCGTGATTGCTGTTGCGTCGACCTACCGAAACTGGCAATGCCCGACTGCGACACAGGGCCTTCAGAACTTGCTCAATTCCTCCGCCTCCATCGGTAGCGCGCGATCGGCAATGGAGATGGCGCGTTCGTGTCTCGCAGGGAGCGCATGGTCTGTAAGACGCCTTGCGGGGGCCTGCCTCGAGTGGGCCACCGCGTCGTAACGACGTTCGTCGCCAGCGATTTGCGCCCCGCGGTGCTCACCACCCCCGACCAGGGCCACCAACTCGGATACGACACCCAACAGCGATTCGGCCTGTGCGGACAGCTCTTCGCTGGCCCCCGCAGCCTCTTCCGCGCTCGCCGCGTTGTTCTGAACGACCTTGTCCATTTGGGCTACGGCAATGTTGATCTGATCGACGCCCTTGGCCTGCTCCGCGCTCGCAGCCGAGACCTCGTCAACAAGCTGCTCCACCTTGCGCGAATTCGCGACAATGTCCACGAGAATCGTGGTGACTTCCCCCGACACTTCCACACTCGCGTCCGCATCGTGTTGGGATTCCTCCACCAGCGTCGCCGTGTTGCGCGCCGCCTGCGCGCAACGCTGCGCGAGGTTGCGCACCTCCTCCGCCACCACCGCGAACCCCTTACCCGCTTCCCCCGCGCGGGCCGCTTCCACCGCGGCATTCAGGGCGAGCAGATTGGTCTGGAAAGCGATTTCATCGATCGTCTTGAGGATCTTGGCGGTCTCGTCGGAGGACTTCTTCACTTTCTGGATCGCGAGGGACATGCGATCGGTCGCGCTCTGCCCTCTCTCGGCTCCCTCGCGCGTGTTCTTGGCCATACTGCGCGCCTGGGTCGCATTATCCGCGTTCTGCTTGGTCATCGAGGACATCTCCTCCAAGGAGGCGGACGTCTCTTCCAGGCTGGAGGCCTGCTCGCTCGCACCCTCGGCCATCTGCTGGCTGGAACTCGCCACCTCTTCAGAAGCCGCGCGCTGCTGCTCCGCCGCGCTTCGCAATGCCGCCATGATGCGCCGCAGCGGCCCATTCACGCTCCGCGCAATGAAGAAGGCCAGGATCAGCCCTATCACAACCGTGGCGCATGTGAGTCCCATAACGACGGCGCGGGTTCTGCTTGCCATGCTGAGGGCGCCATCGTTGGTGGTCGCCGCCGCCCCGCGGACCGCCTCGGCGGAATCCCGCAGCAGCTCCCGTACTGTGGCCAACTGCGGCACCGTCTTGGTAGAGAAGATTTCGTGCGCCTGATGCATACCCTGGACTCTTTCGACAGCCTTGGATTTCATGTCGCCAAGGACTTGCTCCACTTCGTGGAGGGCGGGAATCGTCTGCTGGTTGTAGATCTCCTGTGCACGTGCCTGCGCGGCCGGATCGTCCTTGCTCCAAGCTTGTCCGATGGCCACGGCGGATTCGTGCAAACGCTGGTGAGGTGCCTCAATGGCCTTCATGAGAGCTGCGAATTCGGTGTCGTTGGCGAGTGCTTTGCCTTCGGGCCCATAGAGAAACTTCCCGAGTCCACATTGGGTATGGTCGGTCTGGACCGTGAGTTTCTCCTGGTGTTCGACAAACAACGCGGTCACCTGGCTCATCCAGGCGAGGTGGTCGTTCTCGCGTTCCGTGATGAACACCGGGAGATTCTCGTCGGCACGATGAAACACATGGCCGATTTCCGTGGCCGACTCGTGCAGCTTCCGGTGGGGCTCATCCAACGCATCGAGGTACTCCGCCGCACTCGGCACGAGAAGCGCCGCATGCTTCCGTTCGTCACTGTAATACCACTTCCCGAACGCGCACTTCGTGGGATCCGTCTCGACGGTGAGTTCGGTCTTGCTCTCATCCGTCAAAAGGGCACTGACCTGGCTTGCCCAGTTGAGGTGGTCGATCTCACGCTGGCTCAAATTGTTCGCGATTCCGTTCAGGTCAATGACTTCGTTCACCTCCCCGCTCATGACAGTCACGCCCCCCGTCGCGATGACCCCAACGACTCCCAAGAGGACGAGCGTGATCCCGAAGCCTATCGCGATGCGTTTGCCGACGGTGATACTTTGTCGCATGGATACACCCTCCTTTGACCCCAATCCCAATCCTTGCCCGATACCCAGTCCACGAGGTCAAGATGCAATCAAGGGAGGAGTTCCACCTCCTCCCCGGTCATAAGTACAATTGCAGATGTCCATTTGAGGACAGCAGGCTGGCTCGTCACCTCCCTTCCCGGTTTTTTCGTTTTCTGCGGACGGGTTTCATCCCGGTCTCTGACCTCCGAAAGCCCGCTGGGACCCTCATATCCCGCATTGCGGCCTATCGGAAAACGGCGCATGGCGAGAGACGTACATGGGCGCTCATGGCGAAAACCGCCGGCAATTTCGCTCGTGGAGACATTCCATTCGACGCCCCTAGCGAGTGCGCCCCGATTCGCCTCGCGCTTCATCCCCCCTTTTGTCCGGTACTCCTCCTGAATTGTATGTTGATTATGGCGATCTGTCAATGTTTATATCTGTCAATAGTGCTAAAGAATATCATGATGCAAACGACAGAAAACGGCGTTTCTGAAGCAGAACCTCCGCAATTGACGCGCAAATCTCTTTACGGGGCACCATAAACGGGCATCATTCTTAGTTACATGAACTTCAAGATGTGGATGGCGATAACTTCTTGAGTGTTAACTTATAGTCTAAGTCAACATTGGGGTTCTTTCGTGCCTCCGTCTTTTTGGGGACCGAGACGGGGGATTCTCCCTGCATGTCTCCTTTCCCGCTCTCGGAAGATCGGAATGGAAACTACCGGCGCAGCCCGTTTCCAAGGCCGCTACCATGGGGACATTTCTAAAGAGCTTTCCAGGGGACATTATCAAAGAGTTCTGACAGGCGCCGAACATCGTCCTTCCATTATGGACTGCCGATTTGGTAGACTATGCTGTTGTATTGCTGCCATGGAACGTGGAAGACGCTGATGAACGCTCCCAAGCTGCATGACGGTATAGCCATTATCGAGGTGGCGGATCCCTTTGTTCTCACGGAAATTGAGAGCGATGCCATGCTGCAACCCTTTCTCGGGGAACGGCTTTCGGAGACTTCCGTGGCCGTGCAGCCGCAGGCCGTAGCGGACGTGGTGCGCCGCTTGCAGTCCCTGGGTCACATGCCGAGAGTCCAGGAGTGAACGCGGTGTATAGCATCAAGGAGTGCCTGCGAGGATACACCAACGACGCACTGGGCGCCATGTGCGAGCGGTGGAATCTCGTGGCGGGAACCAAGGCCAACCGAATCCGCGCCCTTGAGAAGGTCCTCGACGACCCCCTGCATGTGAAGCAGGCCCTATCCCAGCTATGCGCTTCCGAAATCCGTTTGCTGAACCTTCTTGCGCGGAGTCCCGGTCTGCTCGCCTCCGATCTGGTGAGCGTGCCCGCTTTGGTAGGCGGTGAAGGCCCGTCCCGCGCACTGCTGTCTTTGGCGACACTGGGCCTGGCACTGGTGCTCCCCCAGGACCGCGCTGGAGCGTTTTCCCTGGTCCATCTCACGCGTGAAGAACAGGGAGCAGGAGCCTCGCCAGCCCTTGTACTTTTGACGTGCGCGGAGGGTCTCTTACCGATTTCGCCCCCCTTTGGACTGCGCTTGCCCACAGCCTCCCAAGTACCTGACGAGACGTCAGTCACGCGTAAAGATGGCGCGGCCACCGCGTTGTTGGAGACGCTGCGCTTGGTCGAGGTGCTGGGACCGCGGGTCACGGCGACAGGCGAATTGCACAAGAGCGATGGCGCGCGTGCGCGTGAATTGGCCGGCGAGGCCGGCGTTTCCGGTGAAGCGCTTCAGTTCGCTTTGTTGGGCGCGCGAAGGCTTGGTTGTGTGGAAATTAAAGCGGGGCGGCTCGTTACGACCGACCGCGCCGAGAAGTGGGCGGGCGGCAGCCTCGCCCAACGCACACGCGACCTGTTCTTGGCCTACCTGACCTCGGACGAGTTGCCCGACTTGCAACTCTTCCTCCCGCAAGTGTACGAGGCCATGGAAGCACGAATGCCCGCCGGGAGCCTCCGGAGGCGGTACTACAAGACCCTCGCCGCTAACCTTCTGGCGGAGCAGGAGGAAGGGGCGTGGATCCCACTCGACGCTTTTTCGGAAGCCGTGCGGCGGCTCGACGAAAATGTCCTCTTCTTGCACGAACGCTGGCGCGCCATTGCGGCCGGCGCACGGGACCCGTCCGCGGCCTGGCGGGACCGGACGTGGCAGAACCACGAGCGGCGGCTGTTCCAGTGGATGGTGCAGAGTCTCTTCGCCAACATGGGTATTGTCGAACTGGCCGACGAAGGACGGCTGTTCCGCGTTTCGGATGTCGGCCGTTACGCATTGGGGGTGGGCTCGGCGCCGCAGGATGCCGAGCAGGCGCAGCACGATGCGTTGGTGATCCAGCCGGACTTCGAAGTCATCGCGTATGTGGACCGTTGTTCTCCCGACCTTCGGCGCAAGCTGGATGTCTTCTGCGAGCGGCTGCGCGGCGGCCCTGTCAGCACTTACCGCCTGACGCAGGAAAGCGTGTACCGGGGGGTGCGGGCAGGAGTCTCCACGGATGAACTTATACGGATACTGGAGGCCCATTCCTCACGGCCTCTCCCCTCAAACGTGAAGGAACAGTTCACGACGTGGAATCACAAAGTCGCGTCGGTGACCATACGAACCAAATGCCGGATGTTGGAGTATGGCTCGGAACAACAAGCTTTAGACGCAGTTGCGAAGGACCCGAATCTGCGCCACCTGGGCGGGCGCTTCGTGCTGTGCGAGTCCGGCACCAACGGGGCCTCCCCCATACGCATCGATTACAGCCGCCCGCTCGGTCCCTGCGCCGTACAACGAGACGGCCTGGCGCTCCACGTCCCCTGGGAGCGTGCGCATTTGTTCGTCCGCAGGCGCCTCGAGGAACTGGGCGACGTCACCACAAGTGCTTCGGGCGATTTACTCTTCCACTTGGAGAGAGGCCGCGGGAGACGCGGCGTGGACTGGGGCCTGCAGGCCGCGCAATTGGAGACCCTTGTGGAAGGCCCCCTGGCTTCACGGTACCGCGCGGCACTGCGTGCGTGGAGCGGAGAAGTCGCGGCGCCGTCGGCGTTGAGCGCGACCCTCATACGCTTCGAGGATGAAGAGACCTGCGAGGCCGCGCTGCAATTGCCGGAGGTGGCACGGCACGTCGAAGGGCGGCTGGGGCTGTTCACACTGGTCGCGCGCAAGGGGAGCTTGCCCGCCATCAAGCAGGCGTTGAAACTGCTCGGAATGCCCCTCGGGAAGAACGGAGTCTCACTGGATGATGGTCCGCCGGAGCAGTGGGTCCCTCGTTGGATTGAAGCGCGCAACACCGACGACGAACAGGACGAAAGCGCCAGCAAATCCAAGAAAGAAGAAGCGCACTCCGATGAGGATACCGTGGAGTTGCCTTCCTATTCGCCGCGAATTGTGGGCGAGATTATCGAAGACGCGATCCGCCGTCGAAGACCCATTCTGATCCAATACCAGTCCACGTGGAGCCCTAAACCGACCGTGCGCCGCGTGAATCCCGTCACGCTGGATACCGCCGGGGCGGTGCCGTCCTTGAGCGGGTACTGCCACCGCCTGGGTGGTGCGCGCGTCTTCAAACTCGCGCGCATCTCAGGAATCCGCGTGCTCGAAGACGAGAGCTTCTGAACGCACTTGGCCACGGAGGCACGGGCATCTTCTCGCCTCAAATGCACCTCTCGCAAAGACGCCAAGGCGCAGAGAAGAGATGGTGCGGAATTCGAATGCACTCATCTCCATTCTTCCGCATTCCTTTGCGGCTCCGCGCCTTTGCGAGAGTAGCCACTCCATCCTCTTTCCCCGTGTTCCCCGTGTCCCCGTGGTCAAATCCGGCCCTCACTGCAGGTGCTCTCGCCGTCCAAGACTTAGTTCCTGAGTTCCTGAGTTCCAGATTTGCAGCAGCCTTTCCGATCTGTGTATCAATGGCTCACGCGCATCTTCTCACCTCAAATTCACCTCTCGCCAAGACGCGAAGAAAAAGGAGCGCGGAATTCGAAGCTACTCAACTCCATTCTTCCGTATTCCTTTGCGCCTCCGCGCCTTTGCGAGAGAATCCACTCCATCTTCTTTCCCCGTGTTCCCCGTGTCCCCGTGGTCGAATCTTCTTTGTCTCCGCGATTCGTTGGTGCGGGCTTCTCATTCCGCACGTTGATCGTGGTATGCTCTCGCCATGGGTAGGGCGGAGGAATCACACATGGAAGCGCTGTTGAATCCCGGTGACTACGTCGTGGGCCTCGATATCGGGGGCACCAAGATGATGGCATGTGTCATCGATCACAAGTTCAAAATCGTGGGACGCTGCAGGAAGAAGAGCAAGTCCGAAAAAAATGCGAAAGAGAAGCCGGAAGACCGCATCATCAAGATCGTCAAGGAAGCCATTCAGGACGCAGGCGGCAAGCCCATTCGCGGTATCGGCGTGGGTTCGCCGGGTCCGCTCGACCCGTGGACGGGCGTCATCATCGACACGCCCAATCTGGCGTGGAAGAACTTCCCGCTGGCGGATGTCCTGCGCAAGGCGTTCGACGTCCCCGTGCTGGTGGACAACGATGTGAACGTGGGCACCTACGGCGAGTATGCGTTTGGGAAGGTGAAGGACTGCGAGCATGTGGTGGGGATTTTCCCAGGAACGGGTATCGGCGGGGCGTTGATCGTAGACGGCAAGCTGGTGCATGGGTTTTCAGGCGCCGCAGGTGAGGTGGGCCACATGACACTCGAGGTGGATGGCCCCTATTGTGGGTGTGGCAAACGGGGATGTCTGGAAGCGCTCGCGTCGCGCATCGCCATCGCGTCGCAGGTGGCGGCCCTTGCCGCCCGCGGAGACGCCCCGTACATCCTCGAAAACTGCGGAACCGACCTCGCCAATATCCGAAGCAGCTCGATCGCGAAGGCCATCGCGGCAGGCGACAAGATGGTCGAGGGCGTCGTGCGCAAGGCCGCTTTCTACACCGGTGTCGCCACGGGCAACCTCATCAACATCATGAGTCCCGAAGCGGTGGTTCTGGGCGGTGGGCTCGTCGAGGCGATGGAAGACATCTATATGGATGAGATCGGCAAGGCCATCAAGGCGCACGCCATGCCGTCCATGCGCAAAGGTGTGAAGATCGTGGCCGCGAAGCTCGGGGATGACGCGGGAGTCATGGGGGCGGCACGCCTTATCGCAGAGAAACTCGCGGCGGCGTGAAGCGTGCGTATGACCTCATTGGAAGCTGTTGACCAGCTCGCTGACGATGAGAAACCACCCGTCTGCCAGCACGAACATGATGATCTTGAACGGCAGTGACACGAAAACCGGCGGCAGCATCATCATCCCCATGGCCATCAACGTGCTGGCCACAACCATGTCGATGATGAGAAACGGAATGTAAATCACGAATCCGATCGTAAACGCGACGCGCATTTCATTCAGCACAAACGCGCAGATGAGCACGTGGGTGGGCACGTCATCGGGGGTCTCGGGTTTATCGAGCTTCGCGATGTTCATGAAGAGCGCGAGGTCTTTGGGGTGGCGCAGCACCTGCCGGAACATGAACTCGCGGATGGGTTCCATGCCCCGATCCAACGCCTCCTCCGCGCCGATCTGCTGGTTGACGTATGGCTGGATGGCCTCGGAGTTCACCCGCTGATAGGTAGGGGCCATAATGAAGAAGGTCAGGAACAGCGCGAGCCCAATCAGGACTTGATTGGGTGGGGACTGCTGGGTCGCCATAGCCTGGCGCAAAAAGCCAAGCACGACAATGATCCGCGTGAACGAGGTGGTCATCACGAGGATGGCCGGCGCTAGCGACAGGACCGTCAGCAGGACGAACAGCGTCATCGTCGTGGAGAACTGTTCCGGGGCGACGGCCCCGCGCGCGCTGTTGACGAAGTTGTCGATGCCGAAGGTGTTGTCGGGAGTCTCTTGCGCATGGACAGCCACAGCTACCATGCAAAGGGCGGCGGCCGCGACCCAGAGTCTCTTACTCGCCCAATTCACGCGACGTTTCCTGAAGGTACTGCTGAAGCCGTGCCAGGTCGCCACGCAGGGCAGCGATTTCATCGTCTTCACTATCGGCATCCTTCGGGGTACCGGTCTGTCTGCTGCTCTTCAGATGCGCCAGGAAAGAGCCAGGGGCATTGGGCGCGGGTGAATTGGCCGACTGTCCTGAGGCGTCTTCGAATAGTGACGCGTCGAGCCGGGCGATAGAGGACATCCCCGCCGGGGTTACCCCAACCACCAGGACCGTGTTGCGCACTTTGATGAAGTGCAGACTTGCCTTGGGCGAGAGGTAGATCCGGCCGAGCACCGTGCCCAGGCCTGACCCAGCCAGCAAGGGGGTCTGTTTCCCGAATCGCTTCAGCAAATAGACGCACAATAGTATCAAGGCCAACACGATGAGCAATGCCACAAACGACTGGACGACATTCTGTCCCAGACCGCGGGCCCGGGGCTCACCCTCGCCCGACAGCGCGCCTTCCGATTCGTCCGCCGCGCCGGCACCTTCATCCATGGCCACACCGATGGACTCCTGCGCATCCTTGAACCACTGCGGAACAGGCTGTTCCGCTTCTGGTGGCTCCGCCTCGGGGGCTTCCGCCGGAGGGACCTCTTCCGTGGGCGGCGGTGGAGCCACCCGCTCCAGATTCTGAGGCTTCTCCAGCGTAACCTCGGGCGCTGGGGTCGACTCAAACTGCTGTTCCGCGGCAGCCAGGCGGAACCGTGCGCGGGGATCGTGTCCTGTCGAAAGTGCCGGTAAGGACCAGGCAGGCAGCGCCAGCAGCACGAGGCAAAAATGAAGGCTATGCTTCATCATACTCGGACCCCGCGGCCCCCTCTTCCGAGGCGGGCTCTTGTCCGACGATTTCACCAATCCGCACGTGCAGACTATCTCCGATGACCACCACCTCGCCACGGGCCAGCGGCAGTCCATTCAAGTGAATATCGGTCATTTCGCCCGCCAGCTTGCTGAGCTGGATGACCGAGCCGCGCTTCAGTTCCAGGACCTCGCGGACGAGCATGGAGCAGGAGCCCAGGTCCGCGGTAATGGTCAAACGGACCTTGCTGAGATCCTCAATAGCGAGATTGCGCTGAGGCGCTTCGCCCGTAGGGACGATCTCCTCAAACGTATGCTCGGAAGCCGGCCGTGTCGGGTTTCTTTCCATCACGCGTCCTGCACGTAGAATTTCTCGTGATACACCGCCACGATGCGGTTCTCGGTCTCCTCCAATCCCAAAATCTCTTGGATCAGCGCATTGCTGTCTTGGAGGATTTGCCTCCGAATGCTCTCTTCAACCAGGGGATCGTCCATTTCCGCACGGGTCTTGTAACTGTGCAGCTTGCGAAAAAGGTCGACGAATCGCGGCTTGTACTTGCCCACCAAGTCCGCCGTCTCCTGGTTGGAACATTCCAGGGTGATCTTGTAGAGCAGGGTCGAGGCCAACATCTCGGAATTGGGCATGATCAGATTCACGTAGGCCTCGTCAAAGGGAACCGCGACCTGGGTCATCGCGGGAGGCGGTGGCGGAACTTCCTCGGCCGTCAACCGCGGCTGAAGCACAACGCGCCAGATCACCACGGCCAAGATGGCGAAAGTCAGCACCACCCCCGCGACGATGCCCAGCGTGCGCACGAGCGACCCCTTCTTGGCTGGCGCCTCTTGTGGGGCTTCCGCTTGTTTCTGTTCAGCCATTTCCGCTCACCTGCTTTCCGGCGCCACCGCCGGTGTTTCGGCGGGGGGCTCCTCTTCTCCCTTGACTAAGGCATTCAGATCTTCTTGGCTCTCCCGCGAAAAATCGCCGCGTACGTGTATCTGAACCCGCCGATTGGCCTGCCGACCCTCCTCGGTATTGTTGTCTGCGACAGGCTGCGAAGGACCGCAGGCGATCACCTCGCACTCCTCCTGCTTGATCCCGCCGGGGTCGGTCATCTGCAACATCACGTTCTTAGCGCGATGATAGCTGAGGTCGTAGTTGTCCGCATAGGGACTGTCGCCGCCAATGGGCACGTTATCAGTGTGCCCCCGGATCTCCACACGCTTGCCGGGGATCGTGGCCAGCGACGAGGCCAAGCCATTCAGGATCTCATAGGCTTCCGGCTTCAATTCCGCGCGTCCCAAATCAAACAAAAATTGATTGGGAAGGTTAAGCTCCAGCCCCCCCATACCATCGTACTTGATCTCGATGCTGTCTTCCATCCCCAACATTTGCAGGCGGCTGCGAAACTCGCGGGCGGCGCGTTCCAGGCTTCGCGGGACGCGCCGCCTTGCCGCGGCCATGTTCGCGACAATCCTCGGAGCCGTCATGTTCATGGGATGCACGCCAAGAGCAACCTGCACGGAGGTGACGGCCTGGGTGATCTTCTTGTGGTCGATCGTGGAAAAGGAAATAAGAAGGATGAAGAAGGTGAGGAGCAGCCCCATCAGATCCCCATAGGTGACCATCCACGCTGGGGCACCGGGTTCGGCGGCTGCCTGTTTCTTATCCCGGGGCATAACCTATTTGCTCGTCGTTGCCTGAGCGCGAAGCGCAGGCGCTATGAAGGACTTCAGCTTCTGTTCTACGATGCGCGGGTTGTCGCCAGACTGAATGGACAGGATTCCCTCAATGATGACTTCCTTGACCAGCAGCTCATTGCTAGTGCGTACCTTGAGCTTGCCCGCGGCAGGAAGAAAAAAGACGTTGGCTAAGAGTGCTCCGTATAGAGTGGTCAAGAGGGCAACCGCCATACCACCGCCGATTTGGGACGGATCGTTCAGGCTCGTCAGCATCTGAACCAACCCAATGAGCGTTCCGATCATGCCGAAGGCAGGAGCAAACGTACCCATGGCGGTCAGGACCGACTGCCCCAGGGCGTGACGATCCTCCATGAATGCCAACTCGGTCGTCAAGATATCCTTGATGAGTTCGGGTGCGGTACCGTCGATGGCCAATTGGACGCTCATCTGCAGGAACTCATCTTCATCATCCTTGGCGTGACTCTCCAAAGCCAGGATGCCTTCGCGCCGGGCAATCACGGCAAACCCCACGAGCTTCTTGATTAGGACCTCCGGGGTAGCGGCCTTGTGGAAGAAGGCGTTCCGCAGCGTTGACATGACACTCAGTACGTCGCTCAGGGGATAGTTGATCAGCGTGGAAGCTATGGTTCCCCCGCACACGATAAGAATCGAGGCCACATCAAAAAAGACCCCCGGACTCCCCCCCAACAGAATGGCTGTTACGACTAGGCCTATCCCCGCGACAAGACCGATGACGGTTGCAATATCCATATGCCTTGGTCAGCCGACCCTCCCATATATGGTATGTCCCTGCAATCCGGTACCCATTCTAGCACTCCCGAAGCGTAGCGACAACAATCCGAGAGCTGTCGCGCGAAAACCGGGGAGACAAACGGAAAGGGGCCGGGGAGTTGTACCTCCCCGGCCCCTTTCCAGCTAAGAGTACGCGCGTCTGTTACTCATCGAAGTCCCTTATCGGACGAGGTTCACGGTCTCTTGAAGCAACGTGTCAGCGGTGGTGATGGTCCGCGCGTTGGCCTGGAAACCGCGTTGGAACACGATGAGATTGCTGAACTCGGTGCCCAGGTCTACATTCGATCCCTCCAGGACCCCTCCCGAGACTTGGCCGCGTCCGCCGGTTCCCGGAGTGCCGACTTGCGCGATGCCAGACCCGGGACTCTCGCGGAAGAGGTTTTCCCCTTCTCGAACGAGTCCACCCGTGTTGGCGAAGTTGGCCAAGGCAACCTGCCCAAGCACTTGGGTCAGTCCATTGGAGAAAACGCCGTTCAGAATGCCGTTGCTGCCGATGTTGAACGATTCCAGGGTACCCCGTGGGTAGCCGTCCTGATTGCTAATCGCGACGTCACTCTCGGAAGCAAGCTGGGTCAACTCGTTGAAGTTCAGATCGAAGTCAAAGGGGTCGACAGGGGCGGCGGGGCTGCCCGCCACAAACGTAACGCTGATGTTCCCGATGCCGCCGGCCGTGACATCACCGTTGGCGTCAAACTCGATGGTGCCCGCGCCGGTTATCGTGTCGATCGCCGGGTCCGCGCTGGTGACGGCCCAGTCCCATTCGTTGGTTGTGGCTGATTTCGTGAACGTGATGGTCAACTCGCGTTCCGTGCCCAACGAGTCGAACACCTGAATGGAACGAACCACCGTGCCGGCCGCCGCGGTCGTGGAATCCAGGTTGCCGACCAGCGACACTTCGGTGGTGGCGCGCACGATGGAGGCCGTTCCCAAGGGGATGGCGATGTTCGTCAATGGGGCGTTGGGGTCGATGGTGCCGGTATCGTCCGCCTGAAAGCCCTGAACGAACAAACCCGTTGCCGAATCGATGAGTTCGCCGTTGGCGTTGATGGTGAACGATCCGTCGCGCGAATAGAAGTTGCCGCCGCCCCCGCTCAAGATGAAGAACCCCGAACCTTGGATCGCGAGGTCGGATGCCACGCCCGTATTCAGGAGCGTGCCTTGGGTGAAGTCGATATCGATGGCGCCGAGGCGGACGCCCAGCCCCACCTGGGAACCGTTCTTTCCTCCGAACGTGCCCAAAGGTGCGCTCGGTCCCGACAAGGTCTGGGAGAACAGGTCCTGAAAGAGGGCCCGCGATCCGCGATAGCCGGTGGTATTGACGTTGGCGATATTGCTCGCCACCACGTCGATGGCACGCTGATGTACTTGGAGTCCGGTGACCCCGGTGAATATTGCTGAACCCATACTACGGTCTCCTTTACGATTCGCCGCGTCTGTCAGTCAGCGGCGTTGGGGCTTCCCCGCGTGGGGTCCGGCCCGGTGTTATGTGTCAGAGATTGTGCGCACGTGCGGCATTGCCGACGAGCACGGCGCTGTCGATATTGGTGAATACGGTGTTGTCCTCGCCGATTTCGGAAACCACCGTGATGATGGTGCGGTTGGGCACGCTGGCAACCAGCGCCTTCCCGTCCATGAGGAGTAAAGTCTCGCGAGCCCCTTTGGACTCCGCTTCATTGAGGGCCTGGGCGATCTGTGCCTTTTCCGGCGGGCTGATCGTGACACCTCTCTCGCGCATCCGTTGCAGGGCGTGCGCTGAGAATCTCACGTCGCGCGATTCCTGCAACTGGGAGGTTAAGACGGAAGCGAACGAGGTGGCCGGTACGCGTTGCGCGCCGGGGAACGCCCGATTCGCCGTGAGGCCCGTGCTGCTATGTAGGGTCACTCGATCGATCATGGCGTTCACGAAATCGTCTCGACGCCCGCCATCGACATCGTGCTGTCTCCTACTGTGAGATACACGACACTGTCGCTCATTTGGATGGCGTCGACAGTTCCCTCAACCAACTCGCCGTTCGTGTCGATACCCTTCACCGTCTTGCCAATCATCGAACTGGCCGACATGAAGTTGAGTTGATCGAGATTGCCGCTGAACTCTTCAAACTGCTCATTCAAATTGTTCATTTGCTCCAATGCGGAGAACTGCGCCAGTTGCGCGATCATCTCCGTATTGTCGGTAGGTGACAACGGATCCTGGTTCTGCATCTGCAGTACGAGCAACTCCAGAAACTCGTCCTTGCCCAGGGCGCTCGTGGCCGCCTCCGTGAGCGCATCGGATTTGGTGTCCGATTTCAGCGCCTTGAGGAGCGCTGATTTCAAACTGTCCGATTGCGACACGGCCTCCGTGGGCGACGCCGAAGCAGCTTTGCCCATGCGGGGACTCAACAAGCTGGTGAGGCTCGCTCCTATCTTTGAAATGCTACTCATGGTTTCGTCTCCTGATTCATGCGAACAAGTTGAGCGCGCCTGCATGAGGCGCCTGTGTGCGAGGCACAACCGGTGATTGCTGCCTCTGCTGAGGGGTATTCGTGGAGCTGTGCGTTCCGCCTTCGTTCCACGTGCGAGCCTGATGTGAGAAGGCTCGATCCGCGTTTCCGCCCTGGGAAGCCATTCCCGTTCCGGTATCCGCGACGATGCTGATACGCGAAACGGTCGTGCCATCCTGAGTCAAGGCGTCGCGCAGACTGTGCACCTGCGTGTGCAGCAGCTCGCGGACCGTCTGGTTGCCGCTGCTCAGCCGCACGGAGATCTCTTCCTTCGTGGAAGTAACCTCCAGCCGCAGTTCACCGAGCGATTCCGGTATCAGCCGGATGCGCAACGTTTGCTCGCCGCGTGCCAGCAAGTACCGGACGCCCTTCACGGTGTCGTGCGCAAGAGTCTTCAGGGTAGTCTGGGACGACTCCGCGCTCTCCGCGGCTGTCTGGGCAGTTCGTTCGACCCCGCGCCCTTCGGCCGCCGGCTCCAGAGATACGAGGTTCAGTGCAGGTGTTTCACCACCGCGCGCTTGGCCGGTTTCCACGTGAGCCCTAGGCACCGCGTTTGCGCGGGCTTCGGACTGTGGCGTGGCAGTCAACCGGGATGTCGCCGCTTCGAGTGCGTTGGGACCGTCGCCGGAATCCTCCACACTCTCGGCTGCCGCCTGTCCAGGCTTGCTCTGCACGGAAACACTCTCTTCCGGCTGCTGCTGGATCGGTTCCGCGTTGACGCCGGATGCTTGGCCGGCTTTGGCCACCACATAGCGCGCCGAACTCCATTCGGGCGTTCCCGATTGGTCTTCGGAAGTCTCATCGAGATCGGCCTTCACGACAACTGCGGGCCGCGCATTCGCCTCGATGTCCTCCACAGACTGTTCTGGAGTCGAGGACGCCTCATGGACCGGCTTGGGCGCTGATTTGCCTTGGCTGCTTTCCGCCGTGGCTACGCTCGCCGGCACCGAAAACTGCTCGGCATCCGCAGGCGAGCCGCTTTCCGCGCCATTGGCTCCCTGTGCAACCAGTGGGTTGACACTGGGCGCCCCCGGCTGCTCCACGGCCGCGTTGGCCGTGGAATCAGGCACCGAAATCGCGGTGGCGTCCACCACCGCGGCGGGCACCGTCCCATTCGCACCGGTAGCTGCTGTTGTCTCGGCCGCCTTCGCGTCCGCAGACGCGGCTGTGGCGCTAGACTTCGCCGTTACCGCATTCAGCAGTGCATCTGTCGCCGTTGAATCTGCCAAGGCAACCAATGCCCCGGCGGGCGCCGGCGCTTCCTGTCCTTCGCCTTGTCCTTCAAGCGATACCGTGCCGGAGCCGTCTGGTTCCGTTGCCGGAGCGGCGAGCCCTTGAAGCAGTGCGAGGAGCACCGCGAAGGCACTCTGACCCTCCGAGCTTTGCCCGGAGACCGGTTGGGCGGGTTCTTCCTGCGTGGGCTCTTTGGCCTCACGCAAGGCTGTGACTGTAGATACGTTCAATCATTTCACCTCCTTTCAGTGTGGATTTCTCCGTATACGAATGGACATAGGCCCGAAGGGCCCGATGTCCAGGGAGAGCGGGGAATATGCTCGTGGGGATGAGTGAACGTGGAAACGGCAGTTGAATGGGACTGACCCCGTTTTTCGCGTAGGCATTGCGCGCCGAGATTACTATCTCCGCCGAAAACTCTATCTCGGCAGCGAAACACGGGGGTCTGCCCCTAATCCGGTTCTGTGCGATGCCAGGTCCACAATACCAAGACAGCACAATAGCCGTTTCCAGGATCAAAGATGCGCTCTGTGACTTCACGCTGAAGGCGTGGCGCTTTCAGCGCCCAAGAGAGGAGGATGCGGCAACTGAACCTGAGAACGGCAGTTGAGTTCGCTCGGTGCTATGAGGTTGCCTTAGCGCAACGCGTTGGAAAGAATCGTGCCAGGAATGATACCTACGGCTTTGCCGTCGCTGAACCCGGCGCGGAGAGTGCGGACTCGCGTTCGGCCATTGCTTTGAGGATTTCCGCGGCCTTGTCCTGATTCACGCTGTCCAGTATCTTGCCGCGCACGCGGTCTTCGACCTGGAGCAGCAACTGCGCGGCCTGGCTGGGAGGCCATTGCTCCAGCGCGAGCGCGGCTTGCTGCGGCTTCATCCCCGCGAGGGAATCGGCCACGGCTTTCAAGCGCGCTTCCTCATTCGCATCGCGAAGGTCCGCGGATTCCGTCAGTTGCGCGATGAGTTCTTGAAGGGTGCCTCGCAGCTCTTCCATCTGCGCTTGCGTGTCTTCCAGGCGCTGTTGTTGGAGTTTGATCTCGGCTTCACGCGCGGCCAGTTCTTCCTCGCGCTCCTTGAGCGCATTGGCGGTGGCGCTCAGATCGTCGGCACCGGGTTCGGCGGCGGCGGTGGGGGCCGCGGGTTGATTGTGACCCAGGAGCTTTTCCAACCCTTCCTTGTTGAGATAGCCGGAATAGGCCATCAAGCCTACGAGTGCCAGCACGAAGGAGAGAAGCGCCGCGACCGCGTACAACAGAGCCTTCATCGTTCGGATTCTCCGCTCCGTTCGCGCGCCGCCCGGCCGGCGGCGAGATCGTCGGATACCTTCTGCTCATCCTTCCGGATCGCGTCCATGTACTCCCGGACGAGCCGCTCTTTGAGGCGCTCGACCATGCGGCGGCGTGTCATGGCCTCCTCCAATTCCTCGCGGCGGCTGTCTTCCACCCGCCGTAATTGGTGAATCCGGGCATCCTCTTCGACCGCTTCACGCGCCAGATGCCGTTCGTATTGATAATACCCATGCACGCGCGGCGCCGAGATCGCTGTCCTCGAGTGCCTGCCGGCCTCCGTGAACATGCGGGCCTGTTCCTTCAGCAGCGCGTCCCGTTGATTCTCATGCGCGTGTATTTCCCGCCGGACTTCGGCCAAGGCCTGCGCCTTGATATGCTCCTGGCGTTCCCTGACTCGCAGGAGCGTGTCGTAGGAGCGATATCTTCTTTGCGGCATCTTACTGGCCCCGTAACGTCTTTTGGAGCATGGCCGGAATGTCTTTGTAGTCGGATGCTTCGCCGAGGTCCTGACGAAGGAACTTTCGCGCGGCCGGCATCAAGCGCAGGGCCCGATCGATCTCGGGATTGCTACCCTCCACGTACGCGCCGATATTCACCAAGTCCTCCGCATCGCGGTACGTGGCCAGGATGCGGCGTAATTCGCCCGCCAGTTCCTGGTGTTCCCGAGGCGTAACGTCGATCATGCACCGGCTGACACTCTCCAGCACGTCGATGGCGGGATAGTGGTTGCGCGTGGCCAGACTGCGCGAGAGGGCGATATGTCCATCCAGGATACTGCGCACCGCGTCCCCGATGGGGTCGTTCAGATCATCCGCCTCTACGAGGACCGTGTAGATACCCGTAATGCTGCCTGTGGCGGAATGCCCCGCTCGTTCCAGCAGACGCGGCAACAAGGCGTACACGGAGGGAGGATAGCCCTTTGTTGTCGGAGGCTCGCCTACGGCAAGCCCCACTTCGCGCTGGGCCATGGCGAAACGCGTGATGGAGTCCATCATCAGCAAAACATCCGCCCCTTGCGCGCGGAACCACTCCGCGATGGAGGTGGCCACGTAAGCGCCCTTGATTCTCATTAACGCGGGTTCGTCGCTTGTGGCCACCACGACCACCGAGCGGGCCAGCCCCTCCGGGCCCAGGTCTCCTTCGATGAAATCCCGGACTTCACGCCCGCGCTCGCCCACCAGCGCGATGACGTTCACGTCCGCGTTGGTGTTCCTGGCAATCATGCCCATGAGCTTGCTCTTGCCTACACCACTGCCCGACAAGATGCCCACGCGCTGACCTTTACCGCACGTAATGCACGCATCGATGGCCCGGATGCCAGTCGCGAGGGGTTCGACGATTCGTTGGCGTTCAAGCGGAGCCGGGGGAGCGACGATCAGAGGCACGCGGTCGGTTCCCTGCAATTCCGGGCCGCCATCCAAGGGGCGTCCCATGCTCCCCACCACGCGTCCCAGGATATCCAGGCCGACGCGAATGGTTTGCTGCGTGAAGGTAGGACGCACGAGACTGTTCGGCGCCACTCCCGTCATCTGGCCCAGGGGCATAAGCAGGATACGCGAACCGCGGAATCCCACGACCTCGACGGGAATGGGGTCTCCCCCTCGCGGGGGCAGGATGTAGCACAGATCGCCGATGTGCATGGGCGGCCCCGTCGCCTCGATGGTCAAACCGACGACGTCGGCGACTTTCCCATAACAGAGAATGGGCTGTACCTGCTCCAAACGGCGGCGATACGGCTCTAACGTGAGGGGTTCCACTAGCCCTGGTCCGTCAGCGCATCGAATAGCCGCTGCAACTGGGAGTCAAGGCGGGCGTCCACGTGAAGCGTCTTGGTCTCCACCGCGCACCCGCCCCGGTCTACGGTCTCGTCCGGCACCACCTCAAGGCGCTCGAATCCTGAAAAGGTCTCCTCGAACTTGAATCCCGCGGCGAGAAGGGCGCTTAGATCTTCCGGATTGAGATGCACGCAGGTGTGTTCCCGCTCGAGAAGGTTGCGCAACGCGGCGCGTATAGTTTCCTGGACGACCTCGAGGTCGCCGCGAATCTCACGGCGTAATACCCGCTCCGCGAGATAGGTCGAAAGACGAAGGATTTCAGGTTCGACGGCCGCGAGAAACTCGAGATGGGCGCGCTGGATGGCCTCCGCGGCACTGAGAAGCGCATCCCGCACTACTCCCGCTTCTTCGAGCGCCTGCTGCCGGCCGGCATCGAAACCTTCGCGATGGCCTTCGTCGCGAGCTTCTTCCCGGATGCGTTCGGCCTCGGCCACCGCTTCCGCAATCAATTCCGCGGGGATGGGAATTCCGCCTGCCGCTTCCCCGGACGCCGACAATGCGTATTCTTCCAACACGCCACGCTCGAAGCGGGCGCAATTGGTGGCCTTCTCCTCGGCTGATTTGATGATTCGTCCCACGGCCTGTACTCACATGCGACCCTGACGCAGCCGGCGGCGCGGTCGCGGACGGCGGCCCCCCGGCTTCACCCCGAAACGATCACACGACGATTTCGTCGGTCCCGCCGCCGCGTGAAATAACAATGTCGCCGGATTCTTCCAGACGCCGGATGACGCTGACGATCTTCTGCTGCGCCTCTTCGACACTGCGAAGGCGAACCGGACCCATATACTCCATTTCTTCCTTGATCATTTCGCGCGCACGCTCGGACATGTTGTGAAGGATTTTCTCGCTGAGGTCTTCGTTGGCGGTCTTGAGCGCCAGCGCCAGGTCGCGTTGTTCGATTTCTCTCAGGGCTTTCTGAATACCGCTGTCCTCGATGTGAATCAGATCGTCGAAGGTGAACATCAGCCGCGCAATTTCGTCAGCCAGCTCCGGATCGCGCTCTCCGAGATCGGCCATGATGGACTTTTCCGTCCCACGATCGATGCAGTTGAGAATCTCGGCGACTTCTTTCACCCCGCCGGCAAATGTGAATCCCTGGCTGAACACGGAGGCCATCTTCCGTTCAAGCACCCGTTCCACCTCGCGGACGATCTCGGGAGGCGTACGGTCCATGGATGCGATGCGCAAAACCACGTCGGCGCGAATCTCCTGCGACAAGGCGGAAAGCACGACGCTGGCGACCGTGGGGGCCAAGTGGGCAAGGATCAATGCAATGGTTTGCGGGTGTTCGTCTTGAATGAACGTGCAGATCTGTGAAGGATCCGCCCGCTTCAGAAACTCGAACGGGACTTCCTGCAGACTGCTCTGCAAGCGCGTCAGGATTTCCAGCGCGCGCTCGGGCCCCAACGCGGTTTCGAGCACGTGGCGGGCGTATTCGATGCCACCCGCCGTGACGTAGCGGTTGGCCACGTACATCTGATGAAACTCTTCGATAATCGACTCGCGCACTTCGGGTTCCACAGTGCCCAAGCTCGACAAGTCCAGCGTGAGCTGCTCGATCTCCTCTTCGCTCAGTTTGGACATGACCTTGCTCGCCACCTGGGGTCCCAGGCACGCCAGAAAGACGGCCGCCTTGGTCCGGCCGTCCAGATTCGCCACTTGTTGCCGCGGATTAGCCGTAACTCTACTCCTCCGACTCGCTTAACCACGTGCGAAGCAACGAGGCCACCGTGTCGGGTTGCTCATGCGAGACGCGATCCACTTCCGCCGCGATCTCCTGGCGCCGCCGCTCTTCCGGAGTTGCGCGCTGGATCTCGAGGTGGGGTTCTTCCTTCATCAAGTCCTGGCGAATGGCTGCGCGCAAGAGGAACCGCCGCGCCACCAGGAACAGGGCCAACACGAGCGCAACTTTACCAAACCATATCCCCCATTCTACCAGATCGGACTGCCAAGCGGCGGTCTCTACGCGGTCAAAGGCGGTAGTGGCCGCGGCAAGCTGCTCCAATTCGAATGGATGGTCCTGTACCTCGATATTCTCGTCCGAGACACCCACCGCGGCGGCCACCAAGGCGCGGTACTTTTCCAAGTCTTCCTTGGTGGGTTCGACGTAGGTCTTCTCTCCTGTCTTCTCGCCGTTTTCGCCCACCGCATCTTCGTAACGGCCTTCCACAATGGCGGTTGCGCGCACCACTTTCGTGTCGCCGGGAGCACGGACACGCTCGACGGTCGTGCGTGACGGCTCGAAATTCTCGAGGGTCTGGCTCTCCGTCTGTTTCGTTCCGGTGCCGCCCGGTACGGGCGCGTCGGCAGGCAGGTTAGCCCGCGCGCCCGACGGGCCTTCGGGATTCGCCTCGATATTCTCCGTGCTCGATTCGGAAGTCAGGCTGCTGACCACCGTGCCGCCCGTCACATCCTCGCTGCGCTCGGTCGTCCTGCTCTGATCGATATCCAGACTCACACGAACGACGCTGCGCACGCCGATTTCGCGTAGGGCATCCTCGGCGTTCTTCTCCAGGAAGGCCTTGTTGTTCTTGAGGTAGGCAAGGCGCGAATTGGCGATGGTGTCAAAGTCATCCTCAGAGGGGGCGTTCAGGACTTTTCCATCAACCGTGACCAGGTTGATGTGGTCGCGCGTGAGGTTGGCCCCTCCAAAGGTGCTGATGCAACCCAGGACCGCCTTGATGTCGTCCTCCTTGAGGGGACGGTTCACTTTCAGGGTGACGGTGGCTTCGGAGGGTTTCTGCTCGCTGGAAAAAATCTCTTCCTTGGCTTCGGTGATCTGAACAAATGACTTGTCCACGAAGCTGAATTCGTTGAGCATAAGCTGCAACTGGCCCATCAGGGCTATCTGGTAGCCCTTCTCCTGGGCGAATTGATTCTGCATGAAGGTGGAAGCGCCCAGGGTATCGTAACCCGGCAGGGTCCCCTGCGACTTGGGGACACCCGAGGCCAGAAGCTTCACACGCATCCGGCTGCGCTCGCTCAGCGGCACCTGGATACTCGTGCCGGAGCTGTCGAGTTTGTACGGGACGCCTTCGTCGTCAAGCTGCCCCTGAATCGCGACCAGATCTTCGGGTCCAAGGGAATCAAAGAGGGTGACGTATTGGGGACGGCTGCCAAAGATGACCGTGCTGGCGATGACGGCCACCGTGAAGAGAAAGGCCAGTCCCAAATTGACACGGGCGCTGATGGAAAGGCGCCGCCATGCATGGCCAAGCCCCACCAGTAACTGGCGCAAGAATTCCACGGGTACCACCTTTCCTGCGTTGGCGCTTCCGCGCCGGCCTGTCCCGGGCTACCGAGCAGGGTAGGCGAGCGCACGCACTGCGTGCCTCACGTGCCCGGGGCAGTTCCCCATGTCCCGAATGTCTCCGCGACGATCCCAGCCGATCAATCGCGGCCAGCCGTGCCTTGCGCCGGCGCACGGCCATTCTCATCAAGGGTAGACGAGTCGGCGCCCCGCAGCGCTGTTTCGCTACCCGCAATGCTCATACCCGCCCGCACGGGAAAGCGCTCGCCTCCCCATGGGGCCGTGTGGGTCAGTTCAACTGTCAGCTCCGCACGCCGGTCGGCCGGCACCATTACGGTTTGCCCGCCATCCCACAACTGGTAGGGAACCCGTCTCAACTCCAGGTGTGCCCGCAGCACAGCGGCTTCCCGCGCATCCAGGCCCGAGGCCAGAGCTACGAGGTTCACCGGACTCTCGCTTGGCTGAGGCCGCGTGTCGTAGGCCATCAACGCGGCGAGAGGCACCAGAATTGAAACGGCTGCACAGCGATACCGCTCGCACCGTGGCAACATGCGCCACCGTGCGCCGGTCTTGGCTGCGAGCTGACGGAGAATCCTCACAAGCCTCGTGATCCGTTCGTTTGCGAGTCCGGGCTGGCCGACCCGGATCCCCTGCTAAATCTGCATCCGCATCACTTCTTCGTATGCGGCCACGATCTTATTGCGTACGGCCATCATGGACTGAAAAGACACGTCCGCCTTTTCAACCGCCACAACGGCTTCTGTCACATCCTTGATTTCCCCCGCCACCAGCTTGCGAATGGTGGTGTCGGCTTCACTCTGCAAGCGCTGGACTTCCCCCACGGTTTCCGCAAGGACTTCCTTAAAGGACTTCCCTTCGACCGGGGCCGAGGGCTGGGCGGTCCGCATCTTGCCCGGATCGATTTCAATCCGCTGCGGCTGGATGCCCCCTATCTTGAAAGGCTCGCTCATGCGCTTTTATCTCGCCCTATGCCTGGAGGATTTCCAAGGCTTTCTGGGTCATACGTTTGCTCGACAACACGACGGCGATGTTCGCCTCATACGCCCGCTGCGCGGAAACCAAGTCAACCATCTCCACCGCAAGATCGATATTCGGGTATTCTACGTAACCATCGGCGTCCGCGTACGGATTCCCGGGCTCGTAGACGCGGCGCAAGGGAGACGGGTCAGTCGCAATCTGCTTGACTTCCACCCCCAACTTGTCGACCGATGCGATTGGGGTAACGGGCTCTCCGCTCAGTATGGTCATCTGACGCCGGAAGGCCCCGCCTTTCGCGGTGACAGGCGACATGGCATTGGCGATGTTCTGCGCGATCACGTTCATACGGGTCCGCTGCGCCCGCAGCCCGCTTACCGCGATGTCTCTCGCCGAAACCGCCTCTAACATAATGACTTAGAACCCTTTAGCGCAGACCGGACAACATGTTCTTGACCATGCTGAATTGCTTGCCCAAGAGACTACTATATGTTGTATATCTTCCGGTATTTTCCGCCAAATCCGCCATCTCTTGCTCTAAATCGACCTTATTGTAATCATTTTTCGACAAAAGCGCAAGCCGTTCTAAACGTGGCAGTTCGCGCGTTGCATCGAGGTGCCGGGCCTGGGTCTTACGGAGTTCGACGCGGCCGCGTCCCTCGATGGCATCTCGTAAACTCGCCTGAAAATCCAGCCGGGCCGGATTGTAGTTTGGGGTGTCCGCATTAGCCACATTGTTGGCTATCAGGGCCTGGTTGCGCACCGCAACCCGCATCCCTTCCTGCAACAAGGTGACTGTGCTAACCCCTTCGAACGGCACCGGGTCCCCTCCTTTCCATGTCCGCCTTTGCGATTTCTCCGGGCCGGGACGGTCGGCCAAGACCGCCCCGGCTCAATCTGTGAGAATCCTCCGTCAAAGATCCTCCGTCGAAGCAGGAGAGAGCAACGCCTGTGCCAGACCGCTCTGTTACTTTCAAACCATAGACAGGTTTCGACTTAGGCAAACCGCAACAAACAGAAAGCATGCCTGGCTCTAGGAATCTTTTGCCATGCCCCTGCCGCTTTTTCCTATGCGCGATGCAATGGACTCCCCGTCAGGCATCTGCTCTTCGTAGGGCGGGATTGGTTCCCGCCCTCTTGGGTCAGGCAAACCAGACTGGGCGGGAAGCAATCCCGCCCTCTTGGGTCAGGCGAACCAGACTGGGCGGGAAACAATCCCGCCCTACGAAGATGCCCATACCTCAAGTGGGAATGCCCTTGACTCAAGTCGGGTGCGTAGACGGCGCGTCCACGCGAAGCCGTTCTGCCTAAACTATTGCGCGTGGTGCACTTCCGGCAGAATCTCAGGATTGGCACAAAGTCTGCTCTCTGCACAAACGGCAAAATGCCGCACACAACTCGTGATGTATCGGGCCCCCGCATGGCCTTGGAGTTTCTTGAAAGGGATAACTATGAGATATTTACTGAAACATCTGTGGAGTTTCGCGTTGGTAGCGGCTGTGGCCGTAGGTCTCGCAACAGGGCTGCCCGCAGTCTTCTCGAATCCGCCCGCGCACGCGCAGGACGGGACTGCCGAATCGATCGGCGCCCTGAACAATCTAAGCGATGCCTTCGTCAAAATCTCTGCGGACGCCTCCGCGGCGGTCGTTTCCATTCGCGTGAAGAAGGACTTCAACGGTGGACCGCGGCCAATAGGGAACGGTCCTGGTATGAGCCCTGAAGACTTTTTCGAGCGGTTCTTCGGGCCAGGGTTCCGCGGGTACGGCGGGCCAGATAGTCCGGCTCCTGGCGGGGTGCCTGTTCCGTATGGGGAAGGCACTGGCTTCATTCTCTCTGAGGATGGGTATGTCGTGACGAACCACCACGTGATCGATGGCGCAGACGAGGTTGAGGTTCGACTCGCGGACGGCCGCGAGTTTGACGCCGAAGTCGTGGGCACAGACCCGCAGACAGAAGTCGCTTTGATTAAGGTGGACGCCAGTGACCTTCCCACCCTGAAAGTGGGTGACTCGAACAGTGTGCGCGTGGGCGAATGGGTCGTCGCAATCGGCAGCCCGTTCGGCCTGAGCCACACGGTCACCGCGGGCATCGTCAGCGCGCGCGGCCGCAGCGAGGTCGGCATCGTCGATTACGCAGACTTCATCCAGACGGACGCCGCCATCAACCCCGGTAACTCGGGCGGACCGCTGCTCAATCTGCGCGGCGAGGTAGTGGGGATGAACACGGCCATCCTGAGCCGTAGCGGCGGCAACATGGGTATTGGCTTTGCCATCCCCATCAACATGGTGCAGTACATCGTGGACCAGTTGCGGACAGACGGGAAGGTCTCCCGCGGGTTCCTGGGCATCGGAATTCAAAACCTCACTCCGGAACTGGCGGACTGGTTCAAGGTCCCCGATCATCAAGGTGTGTTGATTGCCTCGGTAGAACCGGACAGCCCAGCGGAGTCCGCGGGCCTGCAGCGAGAAGACGTCATCGTGGCACTTGATGGCAACCCGGTGGTGGACGCGGGCTCTTTCCGCAGCCACGTCGCCACGACCCAACCCGGCAAAAAGGTTGAGGTGACTGTCGTTCGCGATGGCGAGCGGATCGCGAAATCGGTTACCGTCGGCACGCTGGAAGGCGGGCAAGGCGTCACCGCGGCGCCGGGTCGCCCCGAGACCTCCGGCGGAAAACTGGGCATCAGTCTGCAGAACCTCACGGATGATGTCGCGCAACGCTTGGGATATGTGGGCAAGCCGGGTGTACTGATTGCCGATGTGGCGCCGGGGTCCGCTGCCGCCATGGCGGGGCTCGAGCCGGGGATGCTGGTGCTGGAAGTCAATCGCAAGCCCGTGCGCAATGTCGAAGAGTTCAAGTCAGCCATGGCGGAGGGTGATTCCGTTCGTGGGACGCTGCTCCTCGTCAGCAATGGCGACGGCACGCGCTATGTGAACGTGAAGCCGTAGGGCTGAGTCGTTTGCCCCGTTTGAATAGAGGTGGGCGCGGCATCCGGATGGGTGTCGCGCCCGTCGCATTTCACGTCGGCGCAGGGCCCTTCACCCTAAAAACAGCAGTTGAATGGGACTGACCCCGTCTTTCGCGTAGGCCTTGCGGAGCGAAACACGGGGTCTGTTCCCTCACCCAGTGAAACCCATGGCCCACTACTCCTCAGGAGGATTCGTATCCGGATCGGTGTGGTTATCATCGTCGTCGTGGTGCGGCGAAGGAATTGGAACGGGAATGTACCGATACGTGTAGTAGTGGTTGTGAAACAGCCTGCGCCGCCAATACTCGTTCTGCAGGCGCTGTTGCTCGGTTTCCAGATAGAACTGGTAGTCGCGCCTCGCTTGTTCGATCGCTTCGGCTTCGGCGATGCGCTGCTGTTCGATGAGCTGCGCCCGCAACCGCTCCTGCTCCGCAAGGGCCTGTGCGCGTTGTTCCATCCGGCGGAACTTCTCCTGGCTGGCACGCGCGCGGACGGCGTAGTCTGGCGATTCGTTGCCTTTCATGCGGAGGACGGTCGTGCCCTTTTCGTCGACAAAGGCGTCGCGCGTGCCGGGCTCGGTAAGAGGCGGGAGAGGCGTTTCCTCCCGAGACATCGCCAAGTCACGCTCAGGGTTCCAAATCCCAAAGCACTTTTCCTTCGCGGAACTTTCCAGCTTCTCGTAATCCGCGCGATCCGCGGCCGAGACGCGGTCCCACTCCACGAAGCCATTTGCGAGCAGGACGCCCGCCAGATCGGTGCCATCCTCAAGCATCACGGTGGCGTAGGTCAGACGATTATTGGATCGGACCGCTTCAAAAGCGATCTGCTGATCTCGGGTCAGTTCTTTCAGGCATTCCTTAGCGACAACGCCGTCCGGGGTTTCGATCTTGGGCGCGCGAACTCCGTGCAACACGAGCAACCGCGACGTGTCACCCCGCACCACCTCCAGACTATGCCCCGTGAGCACAGTGCGAACCTGCCAAAGTTCTGGGAGACTGGCAGCCGAGGCGTTTGCAGGGATCAGGAGGGCAAGGAGGGCACTGACTGCGAGTACTCTCTTCACGGTAAGATACCTCGCGATTCAAAGGCCAACGAGACTAGTGCAGCTTGGTGCATTCAGTCTACCTAGCAATACGAAGAGCATCAAGGGGACTCCCGAGCGGGGCAATCGCACTAAAACTACCCGTTCCACTACCGCCACATAGCCCCTCTGGTATCACCTCTCTTTGGGATCTATCGCAAGTTGACGGTGATTCGGAGTGAGCTGATCCGAGGCAAGATGGGTGCGAATCGGCGGCGTTGAGCCCGAGCAAGATATGTTCGAATCGGCGGCGTTGAGCCGCCGCAATGGCCTGAAAGGCCTGGATACTCGCAGCCCTGGGTTGGCCCGCTGGAACGGCGGGACTACCCAGGGTCAGCACACTCCAGAGGAGTCCCCTGAAGGGGGTGCATAGCTCACGGTTCAATCTCATGCACGGCGTGGTTGGGATTGGCGTCGCGACGTCTATGCAACCCTTTCAGGGTAGCAATGCGAAAGGACATCGTGACCCAGGGTAGGCCTTCGCTGCCGCTACGGCCAACCCTGGGCTGTGAGTGTTTTGGCCTTTCAGGCCATAAGCGCGCGGGTCAGACCGCGGCGTGCATCTGAAGCCCTGGCAAGGGCGCAGGCATGTAGCCACGGGTGGAGCCGAAGGCGGAACCCGTGGATGGATGCGGCACCTCACGATCAAGCCCCAGCGTGGGCGGGGGAAGTCCAAGCGCCTGAGGCCGGTGCGTTTCAACGGGAGTGCGGGGAAGGTACGTAAAGAAGTGATGTCGGAACCGTGGCGAAGAATCCTGCGCCCTGGGGCTTTCGGAAGGAGGGTGATGCCGCGAAGATGCGCGCGGCGGACTATGCGGACCGTCAAGTCGATCACTTGAACGAAGCGCTGTGCTGCCGCGCTTGGCAAGCGAGGCAGTACCAGAATGCCGTCCTCTTGCTGCTCTGCGTTCCTCTGCGGACTCCGCGCTTCTGCGTTTGAGTTAATTGAAGATCATGGGCAGGGATGCCCATGCCACCTCCGCATCTCCTTCTTGAATCGGTGTCATCGGTGAAATCGGTGGATAACTCTCCTCGTTTGGTTGCGGCTCTGCCGCGCTGGGCTTTGAGCATTTTGGCCTTTCAGGCCATAAGCGCATCATGAGACGTTGTCCTCCAGATTCTGCGGCAGTCAGGTAGCCTCTTCACACTGCCCGTGGCTTAACAACTCGCCTGACATTCCCCCGTCGCATGCCTGGGCAGTGCGTACTGAGGCGCGTTGGTACACAAGAGTCCCCTCCATGCAGGTTCGCAGTTTTAATGCGATTGCCCTGGGGTCCCGAGAAGGCGGCCTCGCCACGATGATGCGAAGAGCACGAAGTAGTGCTGCAAGAGAACCTGAAGGTCTCAGCGCCTTTCACGCGACAGCCTTCAACACACATGGCCCGGGTCGTCTCATGGCGCACCTCCTCCTTGGACTGGGGCATTGCGCCGGAGCACATCGCCGGCCCAATCGCACCGAAGCGCCCCAGCCTCTCCGCGCCCAAGAGTTGCCCTAACCCCGATCCTCTTGCTATAACACTCGTTGCGCCGGTTGCGGAGCCGTGGCGCACGTTCTCACGGTCCAACCATGCCCGCAGGTGCGAGCCACGCCTGCGTGACAGGGCCGGAGAGGTATTGGGTTCCAGTCCATCATCCAAAAGGAGTCCCGTATGAACACGGTCAGTGGAGACAAGGTCCAGAAATCAGCTAAAGCGGCGCTCGAGGCAGGTGAAGGCCTCCTGCGGCTCGCGCCCACTTGGGTACCCCGTTCCTTCCTGCAACCCGGACGCCGCCTGAAGTTGCACCCCGATGACTACTACGCGCTGGGCAAGCACCGCGGCGGTATTGACGAACGCTGGTTCGCTTCGACGACAGCCGCGGACAACGAAGGGGCCCCGCCTGACGAAGGACTCAGCTACGTGGTCCACGATGGCGCACGCTTCACCCTCAAAGACGCGGTGGCCGCGCTGGGCGCGGAACTCATCGGCGATGCGATTTGGAACAAGTACAAGCGCTGGCCCGTGTACAGCAAGTTCTTCGACAACATGGGGCCCATCCCGCACCATCACCACCAGAGCGCGGAACAGGCCGCCCTCGTCGGGCGCGAAGGGAAACCCGAAGCCTACTACTTCCCGCCTCAGTTGAATGCCATCGGCAATAACTTCCCGTACACCTTCTTCGGGCTCGAACCGGGCACGAAGAAAGAGGAGATTGTGGCTTGCCTGGATCGCTGGAACTGCGGCGACAACGGCATCCTCGACTACTCGAAGGCGTACCGCTTGAAGGCGGGCACGGGGTGGCTGGTCGGGCCGTGCATTCTGCATGCGCCGGGTTCCCTACTCACCTACGAGCCGCAATGGGGCAGCGACGTGTTCTCGATGTTCCAGTCGCTCGTGGAAGGCCGCGACGTGTGGAAGCACCTCCTCGTCAAGGACATCCCCCAGGACAAGCAGGACGACAACGAATACATCGTTGACCAGCTTGACTGGGAAATGAACGTCGATCCGAACTTCAGGGATAGCCACTACCTCGAACCGATCGCCGACGGTAATACCGAGAGCGCCGGTTATGTGGACCGCTGGGTCGTGTACGGCGACGTCCGGGGCGAACAGAAGTTCAGCGCGAAGGAGTTGACCGTCGCGCCGGGCGCGAAGGTGACGATCAAGGACAACGGCGCGTCGGGCGTAATCCTCATGCAGGGCCGCGGCAAAATCGGCAATCTGTCCTTCGAGGCCCCGCAGATGATTCGCTACGGCGAAATGACCGAAGACGAAGTCTTCATCACCGAAAAGCGCGCGAAGGAGGGCTACACCGTCGAGAACCTCGGCAAGGAATGCCCGCTGGTCCTGCTCCGCTACTTCGGCCCCGGCGTGAATCCGCAAGCGCCAAGAGTGGGGGATTATAAGAAGAAGTAACTCCGGTATGATACGGAGGAGGCGTCGTGCCAGCGGCTGAGTTTCCGCAAGATGACAAAACTGGGATATGACGAAGCGAGCGACAAATAACGTCATTCGAGCATTGGTGCGCCGAATCGTTCACCAGTTCCACCCGGAGCGAGTGATCCTGTTCGGTTCCCAAGCGCGCGGCGATGCCGGGCCGGATAGCGACATTGATTTGTTGGTGGTGATGCCTTTTACGGGGTCAAAGCGCGAGAAGCAGGTGGAACTCCGAGGCATCATACCGGACAACGTTGGACCTGTGGACGTAATTGTGACGCGTCCCGAGGATTTTCATTGGCGGAAGGATGTTGTCGGCACGATCGAGTGGCCAGCTTCGCGTGAAGGGAAAGTCCTTTATGTCCGAACCTGACCCAGTTTTCACGGTTGTCCGGGAATGGATCGCCAAGGCGGAAAACGACCTGAAGACCGCGGTAATTGCCTTGAGGGCAGGCGCTATGTGTCCGACCGATACGACCTGTTTTCACGCGCAACAATGCGTTGAGAAGTATCTCAAGGCGTTCTTGGCGTGTGAGGGTATTGCGTTTCCCAAGACACACAATATTCGAGTGTTGATGGAGTTGATCCCACGCCAATCGCGGCCAAGTCTTGACCGGACCTGGCAGGATCGATTGACCGATTATGCCACCAGCGCGCGGTATCCGGGTTGGGACGACATTTCGCTCGGCGAAGCGCGCAAGGCTGTAGCCGTGGCGCGCCGGGTTCGCCGGGAGGTTCGCGGGCTTATGCCAAGAGCAGCCACAGTGCGAAAGAGGGCTACACCGTCGAAAACCTCGACAAGGAATGCCCGTTGATCATGCTCCGCCACTTCGGCCCCGGTGTGAACCCGCAAGCGCCAAGAGTGGGGGATTATAAGAAATAGGGGTATTGAAAAACTCATAGGTGTGTGTGGGTGTTATACTGCTCGTGTGACGACTTGTGAGGAAAAGCGACCATGAAGAAGCAGTTTACGGCGTGCGTATGGCAGGAAGACAACTGGTTTGTGGCTCAGTGTCTTGAAGTGGACGTGGCCAGCCAGGGAGCGACGGAGGACGAAGCGCTGGCCAATTTGCAGGAGGCGCTGGAGCTACATTTCACGCCTCCGGTGGCAACGATTCTTCCACAAACACACCGGATAGAAGTGGAAACGGGCGTTGCTTAAACCACTTCCCTATCGTGAAGTCAAACGACGACCGGAGGCTGCGGGCTTTCACGAAGTCGGGCAGAAGGGAAGTCATGTCTAGTTTGCCTAAGAAGTCGAAGGCGGCATCCGCACGGCTACTGTCCCGAAACACCGGGAAGTCGCGGTCGGTACTCTGAAGAGCATCTTACGGCAAGCTGGAGTCGACGTCGATTCGTTTTTCGACTGAGGAGTGAGTCTGAAAGGGGAAATGCGAACGCTTCGCAAGAGTGCTTGATCGGGCAATCGCGGTGGGCGTTTGTGCGGTCCAGTTCTCGTCGAAAAGACTGAAGGCGGCGCGCAGAATCCTGGAAGAGACCAGCGGTCGCACGAAACAAGGGGGGAGAGGCCAGTGAGTTACAGTCACATGTTTTACGCTCTGGATGTTTCGCGCCTGAAGGCGATTTACGGTTCTGGTGAACAGGCGCTTGTCGATGAGGTGCTGAGCGCCCGCGCTGAAGACATTCAAGACAACGATAGCTTCTTCGATAGGGAGGATGGCGACGGGCTGGATTCTGCGACGGCGCTCCGTGAAATCGTATCCGGTAAAATCACTCCGCGCGATGGTGCGGAGGCCATGTACGGATACGTATTGAAGATTCTCTGCGAACACCTCGGCGAACACATTGGAGAAGATGTGGCGTGCGTTAGAGACCATCCCTACGCTTCGCAACTGGTCGCGGCCGGTCCGCCGATTCCCATTCCCTATGACCCCGGCGACTTTCCGGAGATAGGATACCTCTCCGCGGACGACATTCCCGCTGAGATACAGCGCATCAACGCCGCCCCGAAGAAGGCGAAGGTTTCGCTCAAACTCCTACTGCTATCTTGGATGACCAAGGGCTTGATAGGGCGACAAATGAACGACGAAGAGGTCAAGGAAGACATGGATGCCTACCGAAACACGCTTGAAGCGGCTCGCGCCAAGGGCCTCGGCGTCGTGTCTTTCCGGCATTAGGAAGAATAGGGCAGTCCTTACGAATCGACGCTTTGAGGACTGCACATGGTATGTGAGAGACCCGGCTGAGAGGCCGAAAGATGAAGAGGGTGCGTTGGAGCACACAAGGCGAGCTTCTCCGCCATGCTGCGGATCTGTGGCTACGCAGCAGCCGGTCCTCCGAGAGATCGACAACATAGCGCGCCGGTAGGAGCTGCTCGGATTGGGTGTATGTGCGAAATTGTGGTTGGCGACTGGTGTGCCCCGTGATGACCGGACTGCAGAAGGAGAGGATTCATGAGCCCATCGAAGAACACATTTCCAAAACTTCATAACGCCGCCTGGCCGGGACTGGTCGGCAAGGGAGGCGATGCGGAGCCGCCCATTGGGTTGGACAAGATGATCGAGATGACGGTCAATGCCGAGGTGGACGGCGTCAAGTTCGACGGCATGGACTTGTTCCTTTCAGACCCGCACATCAGCATTGATATCGATGCCGGCGGCGTGAAGAAATTGGCCGAGACCTTCGGCTCGAAGGGACTTGCCATCGGGTCGCTGGTCGCTCCGGTCTGGGGGGGAACGGGTGGCGGGTCCACCATGGGCGGCAGCGAAGACCGCAAGAAGTTTCTGACCCAGGTGCGCAAGGCCTGCGGCATCGGCAGTCAGCTTCGCGAACTGGGCGCCCGCACCTACGGCGTGATCCGCGTCGATTCCGCGTGCGGCGTTGGGGACTGGGATGCGAATCCGACCGAGAACACGAAGAAGATCGCGGAAACGTTCCGCGAAGCCTGCGTCATCGCCGAAGATCACGGCGAGCGGCTGGCCGCTGAAGGTGAAGTGTGTTGGGGCGGGATGCACTCGTGGAAAGAAATGATCAAGCTGTTGGAACTCGTGGATCGGCCCAAGACACTCGGGTTCCAGGCCGACATGGCGCACACCTTGCTCTACACGCTTGGCGTCAACGCGGCGGAGGACGCGATTCTGCCGGAAGGCTATGACTGGAAGGACAAGAGCAAGCTCGACGCGGCATTGAAGACGCTCACGGATGCGTTGCGCCCGTGGACCATCGACTTCCACATCGCGCAAAATGACGCAACCGTGTTCGGCTCGGGTTCGCATGACAAGACTGGCCGCCACTGTCTGCCCAACGATCCCAATGGCAAGCTGGATATCGTCAAGCACGCGGGGTACTGGATGCGCGGCGCGAACGGTGAACCGTCGAAGGCATTCCAGCATGTGTGCTGGGACGGCTGCATGTTCCCCAACGCGACCATGATGAAACAGGACACCTGGAACGACATTCTCCGGGTGATGTCGCAGGTCCGCGACGCCCACGGCTGGCAGGGATAAGAGATTTGTCCGCAAATTACGCAGATGTACGCAGATGAAGAAAGATGTGTGACGAGCGTGACCCACAGACGTATTCAGTAATCGGCGCCGGGATGCAGGTTCATGGGCGCATGGGATGCGGGTTTCAGGAGTCTGCATATCAGAGCGCATTTGCCGTTGAATGCCGGTTTCAAAGAATCCCATTCGAACGGGAGGTCAAATACGAGATTCAGTACAGAAATGAGACATTAGATTGCTGCTATCGCGCGGACTTTGTTTGCTTTGGCCAAGTGATTGTCAAGTTGAAGGTTGTTGAGATGTTGACGGACAAGCACAGAAGCCAGATTATCAATTACCTGAAGGTTTCGGGACTGAAACGTGGCGTGCTGATGAACTTCGCAAACGAGCGGTTGGAATATGAACGTATTGTATTGGATTATTCCGGTTCTTAATCTGCGAGCATCTGCGTAATCTGCGGACAGGAGGTTTTGCTATGGCGAAGAAGAAGTTGAATGTGGGGATGGTCGGGTATGGCTTCATGGCGCGGACCCACTCGAATGCCCACAGCAAGGTTGGCCATTTTTTCGACTTGGAATACCAGCCCGTGTTGAAGGCGGTCTGCGCCCCAGAAGCAGACAAGACCCAGGCGTTCGCGGACAAGTGGGGCTACGAGTCGATTGAGACCGACTACCGCAAACTGGTTGAGCGCAAGGACATCGATCTCATCGAGATCTGCGCGCCCAACAACCTCCACCATGATATTGCGATTGCCGCCGCCGAAGCGGGCAAGATGGTGCTATGCGAGAAACCGCTCGCCAGGACCGGCGCCGAAGGCGAGGAAATGTGCAAAGCGGTGGAAAAGGCGGGGGTCCCTAATCTGGTTTCCTACAATTACCGCCGCGTACCCGCGGTGACTTTGGCCAAGAAGCTCATCGATGAAGGCCGGCTCGGCAAGATCTTTCACTACCGCGCCGTCTTCCTGCAGGACTGGACGATTTCGGCCGACCTGCCCCAAGGCGGCCAGGCGCTGTGGCGTCTCGATGCGGCGGTGGCGGGCAGCGGGGTGACGGGCGACCTTCTGGCGCATTGCATCGACACGGCGATCTGGCTGAATGGGTCCATCAAGGACGTGACGGCCATGACGGAGACCTTCATCAAGGAACGCATGCACACCGAGACCGGCAAGAAGCAGGCCGTCGGCATCGACGACGCCTGCGCCTTCCTGGCGCACTTCCAGAACGGGTCGCTGGCCACCTTCGAGTCGACGCGTTACGCCCGTGGGCACAAGGCGCTGTACACTTTCGAGATCAACGGCGAACACGCGTCCATTCAGTGGGACCTCCACGACCTGCATCGTCTGAACTGGTTCGATCACCGGGACGAGTCCATTGTCCGCGGCTGGCGCTCGATCCATGTCACCGACAGCGACATGCCGTACATGGACAAGTGGTGGGTGCCGGGTCTGCAGATCGGGTACGAGCACAGCTTCGTGCACCAGATTGCGGATTTCCTGGACGGCTTGGCGAAGGGCAAACCCGCCTCGCCGACGTTCCGCGAGGCGCTCGAGACGCAGCACGTCTGCGACGCGGTCCTCAAATCCGCCAAAACGGGCAAGTGGGAAGACGTTTCCGTTTAGTGCCGTAGAAGAAAGAACAAGCCGGGGAAACCTTTTCTCAAAAGAAAAGGTTTCCCCGGACCCCTTCCAAAAGACTTTAGTGCTCGCTTCGCGAGTTTCCGCGTAATGGCTGCGCGCAAGCGGCAGCCGGCTGCTCCGGTAACGGTCGGTACGTCACCAGGACTTGCGGATAAACTCCAGGCCCTTCTGCGCGACGTGCTCTTCTGATGGCGCCATTTTGCGCCAGATGCACGTGGCGCCTGCGAGTTCAGGCAGGCGCGAGCCGAAGGCCTCGATGGTCAGCCACCCATCGTACCCGGCCGTTTTCAGCGCCTTGAACGTTTCGGTCCAGTGCACGTGATCTTCGCCGGGAGTCGCGCGATCGTTCGCGGAAATGTGGACGTGATTGATCAGGCTGCCACCGGTCTTGATGGCGGTGGAGACGCCCTTCTCTTCGATGTTCGCGTGAAACGTGTCGTAGAGAATGCCCACGTTTTCATGACCCACTCGTTGCAGCAGCGAAACGGCATCGGCCTCTGAATTGAGGAAGTACGTCTCAAAGCGGTTGAGCGGCTCCACTGATAGGGCCACCCCACTCCCCTCGCTGTGCTTCGCCGCGGCCTTCAAGCCCTCCACACACCAGTCCTTCTCCTGATCGGTGGGTCCACGCCCCACGAGGCGGCCCACCGGCGAGTACAGAGGACCCGCCACTGTTTCCGCGCCGAGTTCGGCGCTCTTGTCCACGCAGCCCTTGATGAAATCTACGGCGGCAGTGCGCTCGGCGGCGTTCTCGCCAATCAGGTTGGCCCCGGGAGGCAACACGGCCACGACCGTGCGGCCCAGACCCAGCTCGTCCAAGGTGCTGCTCAAATCGCGCCAGGGCGAACTGTCCAGCGAGAACATGGGCAATTCCACCCCGTCGAAGCCCCACTGCTTGATGCTCTTCAGCAGGGGCACGTGTTGTTTGTCCGCCGCCGCGGTCCACAAGAGAAGGTTCATTCCAACTTTCACGTTACGGTCCTCCCTCAATTCAGTGCGTCGCGCCCCATTACTAAGCGGAGGTGTCGCTCCGCCCGGCAGTTCAGGGGAATCCGGTTGGACTCCCATGGTCCCAATACTTTAGATTAGAGCACTTCTGACGGTGGTCTCAATATTCTGAAAACACGCCCGGCATGGCGCGGAGAGAAGGCCTGTCGCGGCAAGCGAGGAGCAAACACTATGGAACGCCGGAATAGGATGCTGATTAAAGGGTTTGCCGTTCTCGCGCTTGCGTCGTTGGCCGCGACGCTCGCCGTCGAGCCTGCGTGGCTTGCCGAGAAGACAGGGGAGTTCAAGCCCCTCTTCAACGGCAAAGACCTGACCGGATGGGATGGCGACTCCCGGCTCTGGCGTGTGGAGAACGGCGAGATCGTGGGGTCTACCGAAGGCGTCACGATCGAGCACAACACCTTCCTGTCGACCAAGGAATCCTACAGCGATTTCATTCTGAAGGCCAAAGTGAAGCTGCGCAATCACAACAGCGGGATCCAGTTCCGCAGCGAGCAGCAGCCGGATTATGTCGTCGCGGGTTACCAGGCCGACATTGCCGAGCAGACGTACTTCGGGATGCTCTACGAAGAGAAAAAGCGCGGCATCATGGAATACTGGAAGGCCATGACGCCGGAAGAGCAGGCGAAGACGCAGACCTACGTGAAGCAAGGCGATTGGAATGAGTATGAGATTATTTGCGAGGGCGACCACGTCAAGCTCATTCTGAACGGCCACGTCACGTGCGACATCACCGATCCGGAAGGCGCCAAGACCGGCATCATCGCGCTGCAACTCCATGCGGGCCCTGCGATGGAAGTGCGCTTCAAAGACATCTCAATCAAGGATTTGAAGCCCGAGAAGAAGGGGTAGCCTGGGGACTCCCGCCCCGCGGGCACTCAGGAGGAATAACGGTTGCGCGGCGTGGGGTCTATTCGAGAAGAGCCGGTCCGCCCACGCTTGCGCTGCACGGCCGAAGCAAGATTAATGTCCTTTCGCGGCTCTTCGGGTTTCTTCTTGTGCATTTCCCGTTCGATGATGGAAGCCAGAACACGTGCTGCGTCGCCGAACGCCTTGTTCAGATCCATCCGGCAGGAGAAGCAGTACTCCGAGCGGGCCTGCGCCGGCCGCTCCTTGCAGCGCGAACAGATCCGCTCTTCGACGACGCGTTTCTTCATGGACTCCGGGTCGTCCAGGATCTCCTGAACTTGATCCGCGGTCACGCCGGCAAACGCGGCGATGTCTTCATGGGTCTCGAGTCCGTGCTGTTCGATCGCCTCGCGCACGCGAGTGGCGTCCTCCACGTACTTCTCCGTGCAGCGCACGCAGAGCGTTTTGCCTTCCTGGGGCGGGAAGATCTTTCCGCAGCGCCGGCAGCGCGTCTGTTTATTCGTCATCGCGTATCAACTCCCCGGCAATCCGGTCGGCTTCCTCGTGCAGCTTTTCGAGCGTGCCTGTATTCTCTATAACCCAGCGGGCCAACGCAATCTTCCTCTCGGGAGGCGTTTGGGCGTCAATCCTCCTGCGGGCCTCGGCACCCGTCAGACCCCGGTGTCGCACCAATCGATCAATTCGCATTTCCACTGGAGCCAGTACAAGCACTAACCCGCTCAGGAAGGGATCCAGTCTACCATTCTCTCCCAGCAATGCGGCGTCGATGAGTGCGAGATGCTTCCCTTCCTCCGCCAGCCGCGCACAACGCTGGCCGATCTCCATCCGGATGGCGGGATGCACGATTTGGTTCAACGCGGCGCGCCGATCGGCATCCTGGAAAACGATTGCCCCGAGCTTTTCCCGATCGATCTGTCCATCAGTCAGGATTCCATCGCCGAAGGCGTGCAGCACCGAATCGCGGACCGGACCCGTCGACTCAAGCAGCTCGTGACCGATGGCATCCGCATCCAGCACGGGAATGCCCGCTTGGGCGAAACGGCGGCCCGCCTCGGATTTGCCGCTCCCCGTCCCCCCTGTCAGGCCGTAGATTCTCACCCGCTCATCCCGCGCCCATCATGCCAGATGGAACTTGCGTCCTTTTGTCTGGTGAAGGGTAATCCGGAGTTGACTGCCCACCGATATCGGCCGCTTCGCGACCAGCTCGACCAGCCGCTCCCGCCCGTCGTAGCCAAAGAAGTGCTGGACTTCCTCTTCGCCGTCCACGCTTTCGCAGCGCACCCGCACATCCTCGACCTCTTCGGGCACGCGCAGCACAATCGTCTTCACCGCGGTAGGGCTGTCAAACGCAAATTCGACATTCTGCCGATACCCCTTTTCATCATCCTCTCGAAACTTGACCCATCCGAAGCAGAGCGGCGTGAACAGCGGCGCGCTCAATTGAAACACCCCCTTGGGCAGATTGGGTCTTAGCCAGATCGTGCCGTCCGGCACGTTGTAGAGGAACCCCTGCAACGCGTAGAGCACGTGCCAGATCGAGGGGGACGCCATGTGTCTGTCTTGCGCCGGACCACACACGTCGTTCGTCTCCAGATCCCATTCCAGGGGCTGATTGAACACACGGCCGCGGCGCGCATGAATGCTGCGGTAGCTCTTCTGTATGCAGAAGAGCCCCCGATCCGCGTAGCCGTGGCAAATGAGCAGGCTCGCCAACTGCGTGGTGTCCAAGCCAGGCCACGCCGCCTGCATTCGAGCGGCATGGTCGCAGGTACTGCCCTCCGGCATGACGGCACGTGCCACGCCTTGCGGTTTGTCGTTCAACGTGCATATGGCGGCCAGCGCGCGCTTGATGTGGTCCGGAGGAAAGAGCTGGCCGAGACATAGAAAATCGGCGTACCATTGCCCCGCAAGTTGGCCGGAATGACAGGCGCTTGCCGTGGATCCCTCGGCCTGGTCCTTCCCATTCGCGGACCACAGGCGGTAGTACCCCGCCTCTTCGTCCCACAACTTCCGCTCGAAACTTTCCAGCGCGCGCGGCAGCAGTTCCTCGAATTTCTGTGCGTCGTCTTTCTTTCCCAGGCGCCGCGCCAACCGCGCGAACGCCCGCATCGCGGCGATCCATAGGCTGCACGTGTAGCTATTCACGCCGTACATGACCCACCCATCGTAGGTCGTGGTCTGTCCATCCTGCTCCGGCAAGCCGTCACCATCGCGGTCAAACGAGAGGACGTGCTCCATGGCCAGGCGCGCCCGCGGATAAATATGATCGACGATGAAGCGCTTGCCGGTCATGATGAAGTTACGATAGACCATCAGCACGAATTTCACGTTGATGTCCAGCAGCTTATCCGGGCTGTCTCCATGGCTGGGCTGGTGCAGGCACGCCGTGCCAAGCTGCCGGAAGATCTGACCCGGAGCGTCGGGACTCTTGAGTTTGGCAAAGAGCGCCAGTTCCCCTTCATCGAAGTTGGGGAAAAACAAGAGCGAACCGATGGATGCGTAGAACCGGCGGTCCAGCATGCCTGCGACGGGACGGTCGAGCGATTCCATGAGCGTGAAATCATTCCCCGCCGTCAGCAGAGAATTCGTCGAAAAAACGTAGTTGTTATTGATGAGCATCTTGCTCACCCAGCGCGGCAGCGACGACGACAGAATCCGGCTCTGCCAATCTTCCACGGCCTTGAAGTAATAGCGATAGTACATCAGCGCTTGCGAAGCCACCGCGACAGCCGTGTGGAAGTGGTTGGCGTATCCGTGGCTGAGATTCACTCCCTCCGCCACGTGCAAGGGGCAGTGCCAAGACAGGACGAATACCAGGCTCCGCCCTTTCTGCGCGGGCAGCGTGAATGCGTTGCACACCGCACCCGAGTGGCTTTGCTCGTTCCGCGAAATCTTGTTACCCAGTTGGCCCATGTCGTGGAACTGATTCCACAGCACCAAAAGTTCGCGCGGGTCCCGCTCGTTCCACCCCATGATGCTGACGTCCACGTCATGCTGCTGCTTGGACACTAAGCAGTAATTGCCTTCCGCGTTGGAGCGATACTCCCCGCGAAACCCAAACTCGAGACCCGCCAAACGCGGATGATCTTCGCCCTGGTCCATTTCCTCGCGCGTGCTGTACCGGTCAGAGTCGCGATCGCTCTCCACGATGACCGGCCGAATGGGGCCCCGCCGCTCCGGGAAGGCATCTCGCACACAGCCGCAAAGATTCTCCCAATTGAACAGAACGGACACGTCGTACGGGAACTCCGTGGGGTTGTGCACATACATCGACACGAATACGAGCGGTAAGGTGGAGGCTTCATGATCGTAGGGAATGATGGGCGTCATCGCGCTCCACGACACCTGCAACGGAAACAACTTCTCATCGAGCCGGTAGTGCGACGCCGGGTAGAGCCCTCTCCACCCCAACTGCTCCGTCCCCGTGTAGGGCGCCACAATGCCCGCATCCGCGAACGGCAACCCGGAATCCGGTTGAAGGATGCGGATGGTCACCTTGCCACGCCGTGAAGCGCGAACCGCCAGGAACGCGCCGGGAGACACGTCGATACGCGACGCGGCCGTGCGATTGTTGTTGATGGTGATGTTGCGAAAGCGGCAGTCTCTCCCCAGTTCGAGGCACCCCGCGCCTACGCCCCCCAATGGCACCCCTGCCGTCTGCAGACGTGCAAATGTGTTCTCATCCGCGCGCTCTTGCGTGTCCATTCGGTGTTACTATCACCCCGGCCGGTGCGTCATCGCGAGACCCGTTTCGTCATTGTTCCGGCTTCAAATCCTTGAGCATGACAATCGCGTCTTCCCTGCTCTTCGGATAGTAGTTCTTGCGGAGACCCACCGGACGAAACCCGAAGTCCAGATACAAATCGCGTGCACGCGTGTTCGATACACGGACCTCCAACGTGGCTATCGCCGCCCCGACATCGCGCGCTTCCTGGAGAAGGAACTTCAAGAGCCGCCCGCCAAACCCCCGCCCTCGATGGGTATTGCGGATCGTCACACTGGTGATATGCGCTTCATCCACCACCAACCAGAATCCACCATAGCCCACCACCGCGTTGTCCAGCAACACGACAAAGAAATGGGAATGCGTGTTTCGGATCTCGTCTCGAAACATCCCTTCGGTCCATGGCTCCGGATAGGCCTCCACCTCAATGTCCAGCACCGCATCCAGGTGCTCGACCGCAATGGGCACAAAGCGCAGGGCCGTGGTCTCCGAGACGCTCACGGCCGCACCAACGCCCGGGCCCTGTTCTCCTCTGCTTGTGATTTTCGCAGATACACCGGAGCCACCCGTTCCGCATCCGTCGGACAACCCTGCGCAAGCATCGCCCTCGCTTCCGCGGCCACGGCGGAAGCCCGGGGAGTCCCGTCCTTCCTCTGCACGAAAACAGCTTCGGAGAGCACCGCCTCGATCCGCGCGCGATACCGGGCCGCGCCCTCCCCAAGAAAACACACCCGACCCGTCAACTGCCCGAGCAGCACTTCCACCGGCGCGGCCACATCTTCGTGGACTTTGTGTGGAACGCCGCCCCGGAAGTCATAGATCGCCCCAAAAACTTCGCCCATCTTCGCATCGAGCAGCGGGCAAACCACACCCGCGTCCAAGGCCATAGTCCGCGCCATGGCATCTAACGTGGGCACCCCTACCAGCGGAAGGCCCGTGGCCAACGCCAGACCTTTCCACGTGGCCACGCCAACGCGCAACCCCGTGAAGGAACCCGGCCCCGCCGAGACCGCCAGCATGTCCACGTCCCGCAAGGCGAGCCCCGCCTCCGCGAGAACCCAGTCCACCGTCGTCAACATGCGTTCCGCGTGGGATCGGCCACAATCCACCACGGTCTCCGCCACGGTCTTCTCGTCCTCGCAGAGAGCGACCGAAAGGATAGAAGTACTTGTATCGCTGGCCAGGATTTTCATTGCATTCCGATCATAGCGTTGACTTCGTTGCGCATTCAATGGTCCGCGACGGCGGTTGCGGCAGGCTCGCCACAGGTGGCCATTTTGACTCAAATACGATGTGCCGCGTATAATATGCCCTCGATTGGCCGGGCCGGGGCTGCATCCCTTGTGGATTCAGAGACTTCCCCGAGCGCGTGTCCATTGCCGGGATAGCTCAGTTGGTTAGAGCACTGGATTGTGGATCCAGGGGTCGAGGGTTCAAGTCCCCCTCCCGGTACCATGCATACCAAGGGCTTACGGGTGCAAACCCGTAAGCCCTTTTCTTTCGTAACTCCACTATAACTCCACGCGGCACCAACTCGCGGG
>JADLGB010000186.1 GCA_020849535.1 Candidatus Hydrogenedentota bacterium | reverse complement strand
GATCCGTTGAAGGAGTCGGGCGTCGCTTCCGAAACGACACTCGCGGACCAGCAGGATGTCGCGGTGACCGTCTACAACAACAACCTGGCGCTGGTGCGCGACACGCGCGCCATCAAGATGATGCCGGGTGAGCAGGAGCTACGCTTCGCAGACGTGGCCACAGGCATCAAGCCGGAAACAGTGAGCCTGAAATCAACCTCCGCCCCGGGCACGCTGCACATCCTCGAACAGAATTACGAGTTCGACCTGATCAGCCCCTCGAAGCTCATGGAGAAGTACGTGGGCAAGCAAGTGTCGCTCGTGAACTTCAGCAACGAGATCATCACGGGCCGCGAGGAAGCGGAGTTGTTGAGCGTCAACGAAGGGCCGGTCTACAAGGTGGGCAACGAGATCTACCTCGGCTACCCCGGACAAGTCGTGTTGCCGGAGATTCCCGAGAACTTCGTGGCGCGCCCGTCGCTCATCTGGTTGCTGCAGAACGACGGCACAGACCACACGGTCGAAGTGACCTACCTCACCAACGGCCTCTCTTGGCAGGCGGACTACGTGGTCACGCTCGCCCAGGACGAGACCATGCTCGATCTGGAAGGTTGGGTCACGCTGAACAATCAGTCTGGCGCGGCCTACACAAACGCCCAACTGAAGCTGGTCGCAGGCGATGTGAACATCGTGCAGCCCGAGGTGATGGAGCGCGAGCTAATGGCGAAGGGCGTTTCGAGGCGTGGAAGGGCCATGCCCGAAATGGTGCAGGAAACGTTCGCGGAATACCACCTCTATTCTCTGCCGCGCAGGACGACCATCAAGCAGAACCAGTCCAAGCAAGTCAGCCTGCTGACGGCCACGGGCGTCGCGGTGAAGAAGGAGTATGAGTACCGGGGCAACGAGTCCTTCTACAGTCAGAAACTGGCGCCCATGAAGGAAGAAAAGGTCTCGGCATTCCTCAAGTTCGACAATAAAGAGGCCAACCAGCTCGGCGTGCCGCTGCCCTCGGGTGTCATGCGCGTATACCAGGAAGACTCCGAGAAGATGTTGCAGTTCTCCGGCGAGGACCGCATCAAACACACCCCCAAGGACGAGGAAGTCCGCTTGCGCCTGGGCAACGCCTTCGACATTGTCGGCGAACGCACGCAGACCGACTACCAAGTGATTGCCGACAATGTGTTCGAATCGGCTTACGAGATCAAGATTCGCAACCACAAGGAGACGCCGGTTTCCGTGGACATCGTCGAGCCGATGCCCGGCGACTGGGAGATCCGCGAGAAGTCCCAGGACTTCGTC
Source organism: Candidatus Hydrogenedentota bacterium (assembly GCA_020849535.1). Lineage (GTDB taxonomy): Bacteria > Hydrogenedentota > Hydrogenedentia > Hydrogenedentales > SLHB01 > JAHDWY01. The sequence continues at coordinate 16,157 of JADLGB010000186.1, read as the reverse complement.
AAGAAGGACGCGCGTACGGCCGTGTTCACCGTCGAAGTGCCGAAGGATGGCGAGGCGATAGTCACGTACCGGGTGATGGTCTCGTACGGAACGCCGTTGCCGATGGTGAAGACGCTGCGCGCTCCGGCCATGGCCCCCGCGCCGAATGCACCCGCCGCGAGCGCTCCGGCAATTGGCATCGCGCCTGCGCCATCGGCGCCGCGCGCACCGCGTGTGCAGCCGCGCCCGGCGCAATGAAGAAGACACTTACGGCCGCACAGATGCGCGAGGCCGATCGCCGCTGCATCGAAGACCTGGGAATCCCGGGTGCGGTGCTCATGAACAATGCGGGGTCCGCGGTCTTTCGCGAGATTGACCACGGGCCGATCGGCATTGTCTGTGGCAAGGGCAACAACGGCGGAGACGGATATGTCGTCGCCCGGCTTGCCTTGCTTGCGGGCATGGACACACGCGTGGTGTTGCTGGCCGATCCCGGTGAAATCACGGGCCACGCGAAGACCTTCCTCGATGCATACCTGAAACTGGGCGGACCTCTGCGAGTTGCCTTATCACCTGAAGATGTCGCCAAGACAATTGGGGAGTTAAGCGATTGCGCCGTCCTGGTCGATGCGATGCTCGGCACAGGCACCAAGGGAGAAGTGCGCGAGCCTTTTCGCAGCGCGATCACGACGTGGCCGCAAGTTAACACGATCGCGGTAGACCTGCCCTCCGGCCTCAACGCCGACACCGGTGAACCCTGCGGCTGCTGCATCCGCGCCGACACGACGGTTACCTTCCAGTTCGCCAAGGCAGGTTTTGAGAGTCCCGCCGCCGTGCCGTACCTGGGGCGTCTAGTGATCGCCGACATCGGCATCCCTGAAGTCTGCGCGGATGATGCAGCCTGGGCGCGGCTGCGCGGACAGCAAATGCAACGGCAGTGAATGGAAAGAGTCCGTCCGGATACAGTCCATATGTTCACACACAGACGTCTGCAAAGGCGCTACAGACCGAGGCCCGAAAGAAAGGAAGAACCAGCAAAGGCATGGCAAGCGCGTGTGGCACAGGCGCCCTCGCCTGTGTCTTGAATGGGTCCACGCCGGTCCTCTTCGTTACATCATTTCGTCCCGTCCGTAGGCTTCAGCATCAGCGCCGCGCGCTCGGCTGGCGCCTCGATGGGCTTGTGCACGTAGCCGCCGGGGACCGTCTGGTACCAGTAATAGACTGCCGCATAATCGACCCAGCACCCACCCTTCGCCAACGCCGCGTCCCACTTGCTCATCCACTCCTTGCTGGCGAACATGTGCCGTTCATTGCTCCAATTGATGCTCCACCGGAGCGATTCATCGAAGCGGATAGGCTGGTGATCGTGGAAGCGATAGATCGAGAGCATGCAGGGCGTCTTGGGTTTGACCAGGGGCATGCCCGCGCGCAATCCATGGAACGTGTTCTGAAATCCCCAACTGAAGGTGAAGGAGTCCTCGCTGCCGAGATAGTCGACCTGGCGCTCGCGGCCGTCGATATCCACCTCGTTGTTGCCTTCCATCACCATCATGAACTCGTCGAAGGCTGGCTCGTCCGTGACTACACTGAATTGTCGGCCCAGGATGTGGCCCGTGCCCTGCACCTCGAAGAAGGTCTCGTTGGTGTCCTTGGTCAGTTGAAAGCACTTGCGCGTGTACGTCGCGTGGAAATAGGCGAGCCGCTCGTCCCATTCCGGCAGCGGCTCCCACTCCACAAACGTGTAGTTCGTCAAGTCCTTGTCCGTGTCATTTCGCAGATACACGCGCGCCCGCGATTTGAACGGCATGGGGATGTAGCAGTTGTAGCTCCAGGGCGCGCATTCGATGAAGAGCGAGGTGAAGTACTCACTCTGTCCGTTGCAGCCGTCCCCGAAGAAATCCGCGAGCGGGCATTGCACCGCCGGTTCCGCGGCGTCATCGAACCAAATCTCCAACACGACACCCCGCGCGGCGATCTCCTTGGGCTGATGGCGCGTGACGTGAATCTGATTGACGATGCCGGGCCCCTCGAGGTCCGCGACGATCATGCTCTTCTTGGCTTCCAGCGTGGGCAGGGTGTCGTAGCGATCGTACTTCCAACCGCTGTTGGCAAAACCAGTCTGAACGCCGGGATGCACCGTCGCGATTTCCGGTAATGAGGCCACAGGCGTTTGGCAGGACATGGCCAGACAGGCGAGCGCACCGGACAGGACATCGAATAGGGCATGGTTGCATCGCATGATCTCTTCTCCCTTTACCAGTGAGGCATTGTAGCCCGTAGGACGGCCACCCGCAAGAGGATCTGACCACGGGGACACGGGGAACACGGGGGAGGAGGAATTTCTCTCGCCAAGCCGCGGAGGCGCAAAGCAATACGACCTTGTCCGCAGATGACGCGGACGAACGCCAACAAACGCAGATGAATGCAGAGGAACACGGTGGAACGCGAATGCCCGCGAATGCCCGCGAATGTCCACGAATGTCCGCGAATGCCCGCGAATGCCCGTGTTAGTCCGTGTTAGTCCGTGTTAGTCCGTGTTAGTCCGTGAATGAAGCGGAGCTTTGCTGAGACTACGCGCCTTCCCTCTTGAGGCCTGAAGGGCCGGCGCCATACTAGCCCAGGGCAGAGCGAAGCGCCGCCCTGGGTAAACTTCCAGCGAGGAGAATATCCGCGCGGCGAGAACAGGCATTATCGCATGTCCTATCCCCGTGCCCCCGTCATTTCTTGCCCAATTCCGCTTCGATTGCCTCCAGCTTCTCCCAAAATGCGTTGGTCGCGGGGTAGCGCGTGCCCATTGTGTAACACTGAACGTTGCTATCCGCGAGAACGACGTTGATGTACTGATGATCGTGGTTCTGGGGGCGGTCGAACGCAACGGGCATGGACTGCTCGACGCGGGCGCGTTCGGTGGGATGGACAGGCGCGTTGTAGACGGGCATCGGCAGCGGCTCGCCGGCGCGGGCCGCTTGCAGGTAGGCGTCGAGGAAGGCCAGAGCCTCTTGTTCCGTCTGCAGACCCGGACCCAGGTAGATGTAATTGGCATCGCCGGGGAATTCGTCATCGGGTGCTGTGCTTGGAACGCTGGGGCACCTGAGGATAGAGGGTCTGGAAAGACAGCTCATCAACGTGCTGCCATCTTTCTTCGTCTGATTGGGGTCAAACATGAACTCTCCGGGCACGCTCGACAGCCCCGGCCAGCGGTCGTCGTTCTCTGCTCTCCAGACCAGCAAGTCGACACCAAGTTCCCTCAGGTTGTCATAGCACCCGTGGGCGCGCATCTTGTTGTGGATGCGCTCGCGAAACCAAGACGCCGTCCAGACGCACTGCGCCGCCAAAACGGCCATGATGAGCAGTCCGGCCCAGCGCAGCCACGCGCGTCGCCGCTTGGCCCGCATGGATTGACCGGCCCGTTGCTTTGTACCGTAGTCCTCGCTCATGCCTGACTTCCCCCAACAATTCGAGCGACGGCAATTATAGACAGAACGGCGGCTCCGCTACTTGCCCCGTCAAGCGCGGAAGACGCTTGCACCCAGGCCCGAGACTGCAGGATGACGGGGAATGGAAGAAGCACAGGTGGGCCGGGCGGTTTGTAATTATCTCCTGTGCATGCTACACTGCTTCTTGACTCTGAACGGCGGAAGTCAAGTCTTGATAGGCGGTTGTGCATTACGGGGCCATTCCCCTTGTGCGCGTGCGAGACCCGGGGGCGGGGTGCTCTCGTCGCGCGCGAATCTTCAGGATTGGGCGGCCCGAACCCACTGACACTGAATCGCCACAACCCTCTATGCCGTTTGATGATGCGTGGTCTTCCTGCAACCTCGGCTACCGTTTCGTAGTCTAAGAACAGGAAGCCGGGAGAGTTTTTCGGTGTGTGCGGGATACCGGGGGCTCGGGAGATTGGGGCTGGAGAATAGTCCCCTACGTCCTCTCCATTGAGGCAGGACCGTGTCGCTCCCGCGGGCCGGTGTGTTTCGCATCCCGGTATGAGGCCTGTGAGGATTTGGGAGAGGTTTTCATGACGCAAATGACCCGCGCCAATCAAGCGCGAGTGGAAGCTGCAATCGACGAGGCGACACCTCTTGACGCTTGGGCCGAGTTCGGCCGCACCCTGGTAGAGTTGTTGCAGAACCGCGCTGCGGAGAGCCCCGACAAACTCGCGTTTACCTTTCTCGTGGACGGGGAGGAGGAGGGGGATCGCTACACCTATGCGGACCTCGATCGCCGGGCGCGGGCCATTGCTGTGGCCCTGCGCGACCTGTGCGAGCCAGGTGACCGCGTGCTTCTGTTGTACCCGCCGGGACTCGACTATCTCGCCGCGTTTTTCGGCTGCCTCTACGCGGGCGTGGCCGCGGTCCCTGTCTATCCGCCCGATCCGGGCCGTCTGAACCGTAGCCTTCCCCGCCTCAAGGTCGTCATCCGCGATGCGGACACGCGAGTCGCCTTGACCGTCTCTCTCATGAAAGAAATGGGCGCCGCCTTCACGGAACACGACGCCGAGTTTGAAAAGATGGTATGGCTCGCGACGGACACCATTCCCGATGAACATGCCGAGGATTGGATCGAACCGGAACTGACCCCGGAGACGTTGGCGTTCCTGCAATACACTTCGGGCTCGACCGCCGACCCGAAAGGGGTTATGGTCAGCCACAAGAACCTGTTGTACAACCTCTACGACATGGGCCACTATTGGGGCAGCGCCGACAACAGCGTGTTCGTCACATGGCTTCCCGTATTTCACGACATGGGTCTGATCTTCGGGCTCCTGCTCCCCATCTTTCTGGAGTTTCCGTGTTACCTCATGTCTCCCCTGGCGTTTCTCCAGCGTCCGCTTCGCTGGTTGCGCGCCATGTCGAAGTACGGCGCCACACACACTTGTGCGCCCAACTTCGCCTACGACTTGTGCGTCCGGAAGACCACGCCCGAACAGCGCGCCGCGCTGGACTTGAGCAATTGGCAGTGCGCCGGCAACGGGGCGGAGCCCATCCGTCCGGAAACGTTGGATCGCTTCACCGAGACGTTCCAATCGTGTGGATTCCAAGGAACCGCTTTCAGCCCCGGGTATGGTTTGGCCGAAGCGACACTCAAAGTCACCACCACACCCAGGGATGAGCCGCCTACTTTCCTCCCGGTGGTCGCGGAAGAATTGGAGCGGCACCGTGTGGTCGCGGCCCAACGCGCCGGAGAGGGCGTGCGAATCGTAGTCGGCTGCGGCCGGACCCACGCCGACACGCGGGTGCTCATTGTCGACCCGGATTCCCGCTTGCAGTGCGGTCCCGATACGGTGGGCGAAATCTGGGTGTCGGGCACGACCGTCGCGCAAGGCTATTGGAACCGCCCGGAAGACACTGCGACGACGTTCGAGGCCCGCTTGGCGGATACGGATGAAGGTCCCTTCCTGCGAACCGGCGACCTGGGATTTGTGAAAGATGGCATCGTCTTCGTTACCGGCCGCATCAAGGACATGATTATCATCGATGGCCAGAATCACTACCCCCAGGATATCGAGCGTACTGTCGAATTGAGCCACGAGGCGATCCGCCCGGGGTGCTGTGCGGCGTTTTCCGTCCACGTGGATGGCGAGGAACGTCTCGCCCTCGTTGCGGAAGCGGCGCTCGCGCAGGGGGTCGAGGCCAAGCCGTTGATCGGGCTTATTCGCCGTGCCATTTCCGAAGTTCACAATCTGCGGGCGCACAAGGTGTGTCTGATCAGGCCGCGCACGATCGACAAGACGAGCAGCGGCAAGATCCAGCGCCAATCCACCCGCAAAGGGTTTCTCACCAATTCGCTCGAAGTGTTGGCCGTGGAATAGGACGCGCCCGGGCCTTTGGCATTGACCGAATCCCGCCTCTGAGTGGGGCGTGCGACAGTTGGAGAAGAGTTTACGTGAAGACGAGAGAGGCCATCCAGGCTTGGATGATCGCCCACCTGAGCGCCGAGCTTGGGGTAGACGAGAAGGATATCGATCCTCAGGGTTCCTTCGACGGTATCGGCCTGTCGTCCCGCGAGGCCGTATCGCTTTCGGGAGAACTTGAAGACTGGCTCGGCCGCCGCTTGTCTCCCACCTTGCTGTGGGAGTATCCCAGCATCAGCGCCCTGGCCGGCTACCTCGCGTCTGAACCCGCCGTGGCCGAGGTCCCCGCGCGCGCGCCAGCGGATTTCCGTGAGCCCATCGCGGTCGTCGGCATGGCCTGCCGCTTTCCTGGGGCCGAGGATCTCGATGCATTCTGGAACCTCCTGATTGGCGGAATGGATGCCGTGCACGACGTCCCCGCGGACCGCTGGGACAACGACGCCTATTACGATCCGAATCCCGCCGTTCAAGGCAAGATGTACACGCGGAAAGGCGGCTTCCTCGATCGAATCGACCTTTTCGACGCGGGTTTCTTCGGAATCTCGCCGCGCGAAGCCTCGCGCATGGATCCCCAGCAGCGCATGATCATGGAAGTGGCCTGGGAAGCCTTGGAGCATGCCGGAATCGCCCCGGATTCCCTGGGTGGAAGCCCCACAGGCGTGTTCACGGGAATCAGCGCCAACGACTACTCTCACGTGCAATTCGGCAATCCCGATCTGATCGATGCCTACGCGGGGACGGGCAACGCGCACAGTCTCGTGGCCAACCGCGTTTCGTATTTCCTCGACCTGCGGGGTCCAAGCCTTGCCGTGGACACGGCCTGCTCGTCGTCTCTCGTGGCCGTGCACCAAGCCGTCCAGAGCCTTCGTTCAGGCGAGTGCGCGCTCGCGCTGGCGGGCGGCGTCAACGTGATCCTCTCGCCTGAAGTCAACATGATCTTCTCGCATGCGCGAATGATGTCGCCCGACGGCCGCTGCAAGACTTTTGATGCGAGCGCGGACGGTTACGTGCGCGGCGAGGGGTGCGGTATCGTCGTGCTGAAGCGCCTCGCGGATGCGGTGGCATCCGGCGATCGCATTCTCGCGGTGCTGCGCGGGTCCGCCGCAAACCACGATGGGCGGAGCAACGGGCTGACCGCGCCGAACGGTCTCGCGCAACAGGCGGTCGTGCGTCAGGCGCTCGCCGATGCGGGCCTTGATCCCTCAGACATCGGTTATGTGGAAGCCCACGGCACCGGCACTTCGCTCGGCGATCCCATCGAAGTGGATGCGCTGAAGGCCGTGTTGCTGCAGGGCCGCGATTCCAGCAAGCCCCTCTTTCTGGGCTCGGCAAAGACCAACATCGGACACCTGGAATCCGCCGCGGGCATCGCAGGGCTCATCAAGGCGGTGCTGATGCTTCAGCATCGCGAGATTCCGCCCCATCTGCATCTGACGGAAGTGAATCCCCTCATCGAGTTGTCGGGCACGCCCATCGAGATCGCCACGCAACGCAAGGCTTGGGTGGCCGGAGCAGCACCAAGGCGGGCAGGCATCAGTAGCTTCGGATTCGGTGGCACGAACGCCCACGTCATTCTCGAAGAACACGCCCTGCCGGTGCCATTCGCCCCGGCTGCTCCCGAACGCCCGCGGCACGTCCTCGCCCTTTCGGCTCAGAATGAGAAGGCATTGAAGGAGTTGGCGGGCCGCTACGCGGACCGTTTAGCGGCGCTGGCGGACGACAGGTTTCCCGACTTCTGCCATTCGGCCAATGCCGGGCGTGCCCAGTTCGAGCACCGTCTGCTGCTGGCGCCCGCATCGCGTGAGGCCGCGATGGAATCGCTTGCCACCTACGCGCGGGACGGAAAATCCGACGGTGCGAGCACCGGTTCCGTACGGCGCGGGGAGCGGCCCAAGCTGGCGATGGTGTTCACCGGGCAGGGCTCGCAGTACGCCGGCATGGGACGCCTGCTGTATGAAACACAGCCGGTGTTTCGCGATGCGTTGAACGCCTGCGATCTCATCCTGCGCGATCTGCGCGAGCAGACCTTGCTGTCTGTCTTCTATCCCGCGGAGGGCGAAGTCTCTCCGATCGATGAAACATCGTACACGCAGCCCGCGCTGTTCGCGATCGAGTTCGCGCTGGCGGAGTTGTGGAAGTCGTGGGGCATCGTTCCCGATGCCGTGATGGGTCACAGCGTCGGCGAGTATGTTGCCGCCTGTGTCGCGGGCGTGTTCAGCCTGGAAGATGGCCTGCGGCTCATCGCCGAGCGTTCGCGCTTGATGGGCGCTCTTCCGGAAGGCGGCGCGATGGTCGCCGTCTTGACGGACTTGGAATCTGTACAGGCCGCTTTGGCCGGTTACGAAGAAAGCGTGTCTGTCGCCGCCGCCAACGGACCAAAGAACACCGTTATTTCCGGCGATGCGGACGCGGTAGGCGCCGTCGTGAAGGGTTTTGAAGCACGCGGGGTCACCTGCAAGCCTCTGACGGTCTCGCACGCGTTTCACTCTCCGCTCATGGAGCCGATGTTGGACGAATTCGAGGCGGCTGCCCAGCGCGTGCGCTACAACGCCCCGCGCATCCCCGTGGTGTCTAACCTCACCGGCCGGCTCGTAACCGGACCAGGCGTGTTTGACGCGCAGTACTGGCGCGGTCACGTCCGCCAAGCGGTGCAATTCGACGCAGGCGTGCGCGCCCTTTCGGAAGCGGGCTACAACCTCTTCCTCGAAGCGGGACCCGCGCCGGTTCTCTCGGGCATGGGCGTGCGCTGCTTGCCGCGCGGCGCCGCGACCTGGTTGCCCTCGCTGTCCAAAGGCAAAGACGACTGGGCCGTGCTCCTGCAGAGCCTGGCCACGCTCCATTGCGCCGGTGTCAACGCGGATTGGCGTGGATTCGACTCCCCGTATGCCCGCCGCAAGATGGACCTCCCCACGTATCCATTCCAGAGGCAGCGGTATTGGCTCGATGCGGATAGTCAAACTCCTGAAAAGTCAGGGAAGTCTGTTTCGGCCGCACATCACTCCCCGTGCGCCGCTGCACTCAACGGTCTTACCGATTGGCTGTATCAGGTGCGCTGGGTGGTCACGGATTCCAAAGGGTCCGCACCGGCCCGCTCTCTGCGTTGCCTCGTGCTTGCGGATGCATTGGGCGTGGGGAAAGCCCTGGGCGCGCACCTTACGGCGGAAGGCCACACCTGTGTGTGCGCCGTTCGCGGCGAGTCGTACGCCGTGTCCCAGCCGGGACACCTTACCATCCGCCCCGCGTGCCCGGAGGACTACGAAAAGGCCCTCCAGGAACTGGGCGGTCCGGTGGATCGGGTGATTCACCTGTGGAGCCTCGATACCTGTGGTCTTGAAGACGCCTCGCCTGAAGCATTGGCGCAGGCGCGCGAATTCGGGTGCGAATCCGCAGTGCACCTTGCGAAAGCCGTGTACGCTCAGTGGAGTTCCGGCAAACGCGAGAGCAGTGCGTCCTCGCGCTGCCTCTGGTTCGTGACGCGCGGCGCGCAATCGGTGCACGTCTCCCCACACGCGTTGTCGCCCGTTCAGGCGTCGCTGTGGGGTTTCGGACGCTGTCTGGCCATCGAACACGCGGACCTCTGGGGCGGTCTCATCGATCTGGACCCCACGGAGGACGTCTCGGCGGAGTGCCTTGCCTCGTCCATCACCGCCCCTTCGACGGAGGACCAACTCGCTTTTCGCACCGGCCGGCGCTACGTGGCTCGCGTCCACCGCACGGCGGATCTGATCGAGCAAGCGATGCCGCTGCCCCAGTTTCAGGATGGGTGGACCTGCCAGCCCGACGTCGCGTATCTCATCACCGGCGGTTTGGGTGGCTTGGGGCTTCGCGTGGCCGAATGGTTGGCGGACCACGGTGCCAAGCACCTGATTCTCATGTCACGCTCGGCCTTGCCGCCGCGTTCCGCGTGGGATGATGCGGCGCCGGGCTCCGAACTGGCGCGGCGCGTGCTCGCCTTGCAGCGTCTTGAATCGCGCGGGGTTACCGTACAGACTGCCCCCGTTGACGTAGCCGACGAAACGCAGCTCGCCACATTCCTGGACGGCTACCGCCGCGAAGGGTTCCCGCCCATCCGGGGCATTGTGCACTCCGCGGGCGTGTTGGACGATCACGCCGTCCTGCAATTGGACGCGAAAGCCATCGAGCGTGTCTTCAAGCCCAAGGTCACAGGTGGCTGGCTCCTGCACCGTGCCTTCAATGGAGTTGCGGAGTCTCCGCTCGACTTCTTCGTGATGTTTTCCTCGGCGGCGTCAGTGCTGGGTTCTCCCGGCCAGGCCAACTATGCCGCCGCTAACGCGTTCATGGATGCCCTCGCGCACTATCGCCGCGCGAAGGGGCTTCCAGCCCTCTGCGTCAATTGGGGCCCATGGGCGGAGATCGGCATGGCGGCCGACTCCCGCGTGCGCGACCGCCTCGCGAAGAGCGGCATCATGAGTATCAAACCCCAGGATGGTCTTGCCGTTCTGGAGTGCCTGGTCACCACGGATTCTGCGCAGGTCGGGGTCATGGACACGGATTGGGAACTGGTGGCCCGGCGCTTGCCCGCTATGGGGCGCTGCCCCGCACTCTCCGAGCTGATAGGCGTCCCATCGCCGGAGGCGGTGCCGCCGCCGTGGCGTCAAGATGCGCTTCGCACGGACTCCAACCCCGATGACATGAATGCGTACCTCGCGCGGCAGCTTGCTCAAGTGCTCTATTGTCCCGCGGAGGCGATCCCGCACGACCGCAATTTCCTGGAGTTGGGCCTCGATTCCATCATGATGATGGAAGTCTTGAACAGCCTCGAACGCGACCTGGGTCTGAAGCTGTTTCCCAAGGAAGTCATCGACCGCCCCACCATACGCGACTTGGCCCCCTACCTCGCAGGCGAAGTGGCCCGCGCCAAGAGTGACACGATTGCCGATGTGCCGCCCGCGCCTCAGGCCACCGGCCACACGGGCTTACTCGTGGCGCGCCGCCGTCTCCGCACGACGGTCGCCGCCGTACGCAACAAGCCGGTGGCGTTCCTGCTCTCCGGGCCGCGCTCCGGCTCGACGCTCCTGCGCGTAATGCTCGCGGGCCACCCGGGGCTGTTCTGTCCGCCCGAACTGCACTTGCTGCAATTCAACAGCATGCGTGAATGGCACGAAGACCTCGGCCGCTCGTATCTGGGCGAGGGATTGCAGCGCGCTTTCATGGAGACGCGCAACCTGGACGCCGCACAGGCCAAGGCGTTGCTCGACGATCTCGTGGATACCGACGCGCCTGTGGAGCACGTGTACGCCATGCTCCAGAACGACGTGGCCGAGCGTCTGCTCATCGACAAGTCGCCGACGTATGCGTCCGCCATCGAAACGCTCGAGCACGCGGAACGGCTGTTCGACGGCGCGAAGTACATCCATCTCGTCCGCCATCCGTATTCAACCATCGAGTCCTTCATGCGCAACCGCTTCGAACGCCTCGTGACCAGCGGCGAAGCGGACTCCATGACCCTCGGCGAAGATGTCTGGGCCATGTGCAACGCGAACGTACGCGATTTCGTGAGGCCCATGTTGACCTCCAAACACCACCTCGTCAAATATGAGGACCTCGTCAGCGATCCGGAGAAGACGATGCGGGCGCTGTGCGCGTTTCTCGAGGTGCCCTACGATGCGGCGGTGTTGAAACCGTACGAGGGCAAGCGCATGACCGACGGCGTGCACGCGCAGTCCGCCCCGGTCGGCGATCCCAACTTCCTCAAACATACGGGCATCGATCCGGCCTTGGGCACCGTGTGGAAACGCATCCGCCTGCCACGCCGCCTCGGCGGTTTCGCACGGCGTGTCGCGGACGAGTTGGGGTACGCGCTGCCCGTCGAGGAAACCCTCAGCGCAAGCGGCGAACCCAACGTGGCCCAGACGGTCCAACACGTGATCCGCATTCAACCTAAAGGCGACGAGTCGCCGTTTTTCTGCGTCGCGCCCGCCGGCGGTATCGCATACACCTACTTCAATCTGCCGCAGTACATCGGCGAGGATACCCCGTTTTACGCACTGCAGGATCCCAGCTTGAATCCCATCCAGGAACCATACGAAAGCCTGCAGGAACTTGCGTCGGAGCATGTCGCGGCGATCCGGGCGATTCAGCCGGAAGGCCCCTACTACATCGGCGGCTGGTCGTTTGGCGGCGCGGTGGCCTTCGAGATGGCGCAGCAGTTGACGCACGCGGGCCACACCGTTGGGCTGCTCGCGATCATCGACACGGAAGCGCGCATCGAATCCTGGCACTCGCAATCGTTTTCCCAACGCCTGAAGTGGTTCTGGAATCATGCCAAGATGAGCGTGGACGTAATCAGCAGGACCGGACCCTACATTCGCGACGGGATCTACCTGCTGTTGCCCTCGGCCCTCAAGAAGGCGCGCTCCAACAGCAACGAGCCCTCGTTCCGTGAATACGTGCTCTGGGCCTGGGCGGATGCCCTGCGCGACACGCTCCTGAAACGTGCGGCCATCGCGAATGTCGTCACGCGCGATTCCCGGTTGATGCTGATCCGCCAGCCGTCCACGCGCCGCATCCTGAAAGTACTCCGCGCGAACTGGAAGATCCTGCTCGCGTATGCGCCGCAACCCTACGACGGCGTCATCACGCTATTGCGCGCCGAGGACCAGTCCGTCATGCACAAGCTCCACGAGGATCCCACACTTGGCTGGGGCGAAGTCGCACGCGGGGGCCTCGATGTCATCACGGTCCCCGGCAATCACGCGGTGCTCCTCATCAAACCGTACATCGAGACCGTGGGCGCCACCATCAAAGAATGCTTGATACGCGCCCGCGCGAAGTACGAGGCGAAGTGAGCAGCGCGGACCTTCCTGTCCGCCACACCAGCCGCCGAGGAGATAAAGACTGCTCATCGCGCTCCCGTTCGGGATCTTGCCCGGGCCATCTTCCCTTAAAGCCTGTTTCAATAGGAAATGACCGCGAAGATCAACAGACCGCGTTTCAATGTTGCGCAGGCGTCTCGTCTGCAATTCCCTGGGTGCTCCTGGGGGTGTCGGACTTGCGAAACACGCACTTACAGCGGCGACACACACGCCGCTTTCTCGCAACGCCCCATTGACTCCCGCCAGCAACTCCCCTACAGTGAGAAATGACCTTCAAAGCTGGAAGCAAGGAAGCCGGCATGTCCTCAAGCCACGATTCGTTGGAATGGCGCGAGCCGCGTCAAAGTCTCGGTCTGGAACCGGGCGCAGTCCATGTCTGGCGCGCGCGTTTGGACCAACCCGCCACCGTCATCGACCGGTACTGGGCCACGCTCAGCGCCGACGAGCAGGAACGCGCCGCGCGCTTCCATTTCCCTGGCGGTCGCAACAACTACGTGGTGGGACGCGGCGTACTGCGCGAACTCCTCGGGCGCTACCTCGGCATGCTGCCCTCCGCCGTGTCGCTCACATATAGCGACCACGGCAAACCCGCCTTGACGGAGGGGTGCGGCAGCCTGCCACTGCGATTCAACCTCGCCCATTCCGGGAGGCTCGCCCTCTATGGGTTTACCCTGGATCGCCTCATCGGGATCGATATCGAGAAGAATCGTCCCGACTTCGCCGGTCAGCGTATCGCCGACCGCTTCTTCTCGTCCCGCGAGGCGGACGCCCTTCGCGCGCTCCCAAAGGAGCAGCGCGAGGAGGCCTTCCTCAACTGTTGGACCCGGAAAGAAGCCTACATCAAGGCGCGCGGCGAGGGCCTTTCATTTCCACTCGATGCCTTCGATGTGTCTTTGAAACCGGGTGAACCCGCGGCCCTGCTCGCGACTCAGGGCGATCCACAGGAAGCGTCGCGTTGGTCCATGTTCGCTTTACACGTGGAGGACGGCTACGCCGCGGCCCTGGCCGTGGAAGGACAGGGCGCGGACGTATCATGTTTTGACTGGCGGCCCTGAGCGGGACCGCCGTGTCTGCTTATCGCTTGGGGAAGAGATACTCCATCAAGGCGGTCCATTCGCCGAAGTCCGCGATGAGGATGTCCGCCCCGGCCTTGGTGAGGCGCTGCCGCTTCTCTTCATTCCAACCGAAGCCGCGTTCTTCATCGGAGCAGACCCCGATGGACACGCATTCATGCTCGTGCGCGAGGCGAATCTCGACGGGCCCGTCGCCCACGACCAGCACTTCCGACCCGTGGAGCTTGTGGTCGGCGATGATCTTCTTGATGATCATCTCCTTGTTGCTCTCGGCGTACGTGCGCAGGGCGCCCCAAATCTCCGTGAAGTACTGCGCCGCGCCGACCAAGCCCGATTCATTGCACACATCATCGCGGTCGGTGCCGCTGAAGATGTACATCTGCAAGCCGCGCTCGTGCAGGGCCTTCACAAAGTCCAGGGATCCCTTTACTGTCACGTCGACCGGCTTCAGCACGCCGGACTGCAGGTCCGCGATGCGTTCCTTCACGCGTTCCATCAAGCGATCGTTGTAAATCTTCTTATAGCCGTGCGCGTCGAGGATCTTGTCCTCCGGCACGAGACCGTACTCGCGCACCATCTTCACGAGGTGCTCCATCTGGAGAATCGTGTTGATGCCCGTGGACTCGTCGATGTAGTCGGCAACGGCCTGGTTGATCTCGGGCGTGGGTGTGCCGCCGCCGCAGATCATTTCGGCCATGAGCGGACCCATGACCTGCTGCCACCCTTCGCGCAAGAGGCTGACGGTCCCGTCGAAGTCGAAGAGGGCGTATTTGAAGCGGCCCCGCTCCACCTCGCGAACGATTTCCATGCCGGTCCCCGGGATACACTGCGTTGTCATCATTCGATCACTCCACCATGAATTCCACCAGCGAGTGCACTGGATACTTGTTGAGTTTTTCGCGTCCCTTCAGCGGCGGCAACTCCACCACAAAGGCAATTTCCACAATTTCCGCGCCAAGCCGCTCGACCATGTTCGCGATGGCGCGCATGGTGCCGCCCGTGGCGAGCAGGTCATCGATCAGCACCACCCGGTCGCCCGGCTTCAAGGCGTCCTGGTGGATCTCCAGCACCGCGGTGCCATACTCCAACTGGTACTCCTCGCAGATCGTATCCGCGGGCAGTTTCCCTTTCTTGCGCGCCGGCACAAACGGCAGGCCCATGGTGTACGCCAGCGCCCCGCCGAAAATGAAACCGCGCGCGTCCGCGCCGACGATCGCCGTGATGCGCTTGTCCGCGTACCGCATCTTCCACCCGTCGATGATGTCCCGGAAAGCGGCCGGGTGCTGCAGCAGCGTCGTGATGTCCTTGAACTGCACCCCCGGCACCGGGAAATCAGGCACATTGCGAATCAGCGAAGCAAGGTCCATGCGCATATTCTCCTCACCGCCTGCGGATGCCGGTATTCCGGCACAGAGCGGTTTCCCCAATCATCCTGGATCTGGCAGTTGATTGGGACAGACCCCGTGTTTCGCTCCGCAAAGCCTACGCGAAAGACGGGGTCAGTCCCTAACCCTTTGGCTCAGGGCCCGAAGTCGTCGGAGCGCTCCGCCACAAACTTCCGCAGGCGCTTCATGACGTCATTTTCGATTTGGCGGATGCGCTCCCGCGTCAGATTAAACTTCCGCCCGGTCTGCTCCAGTGTGTGCGCTTTGCCATCCATGAGCCCGTACCGGTAGCGGATGATGTTCTGCTCGCGCGAGGTAAGCTGCGTCATGATCTCTTCAAGCTGCTGGTCGAGTTCGATCTGCGCGATGGCCTCGTCGATGCGCCGGGGTTCGAGACTCTCCGGAATCCCGCGGCCATTGTCCTCATTGACGGTTTCCGGATTCTCCAGCGGCGACACATCGTCCACGAACGATTGCAGCTTATACGCCTCGGCCAGTTTGATGCCCATGGCCACGGCCACTTCTTCGGCGTCCGGCCTCTTGCCCGTCTTGATGTACAGTTCCTCGGCAGTCTTCTTGTATCGCGCCACATTGTCCGTGACATACACCGGAATGCGGACCGTGCGCCCGTAGTTCGACAGCGCCCGCGTAATCGCTTGGCGAATCCACCACGTCGCGTAGGTCGAGAACTTACACCCGCGCGTAGGATCGTAGCGGTCCACCGCCTTCATGAGGCCGAGGTTGCCCTCTTCGATCAGGTCCTGCAAGGGAAGGCCATAGTAGAGGTATTTCTTCGCGATGCTCACCACGAGGCGCAGATTCGACACGATCAGCTTGCGCCGCGCCTCCGCGCTGCCCTTCTGGGCCGCCTCCGCCAGGCGGATCTCCTCGGACGTGGCCAGCAACGGAATGCGCGAGATCTCGGCCAGGTACGTGCTCAAGCCGCTTTCTCTGGAATCCGACATTCACAGTCCTTTTCTGCTGGCCGATACCGGGGTGCGAAACGCCATTCACGGGGGAACTGCTGGCCACG
>JADLGB010000185.1 GCA_020849535.1 Candidatus Hydrogenedentota bacterium | reverse complement strand
CTTATGCCCACACACGGTTCCAAAGCCTCCTCTCGCGCGCCATCGACGCGATTTGGGCCTTCAAACAGCGCGCAGGCACAAGATGCACAACAGCGTAAAAATACTTCGACGTTTCCTCAAAGGGGGAACAAGATGGGACGGTTCATTGGTCTTTCTGCGGATTTCCGTCGTGGGGTAATCGCTCGATCCTGTGCTCCGGCGGGAGAAACGACTTTTGCCGGTTGCGAGTTTCGGGGGGATTTTCTTTGGGTCAAGCGATAGACTCCCAGTATGTCCCCAGTGGCACGGGCATGTACCGAGCACGGCGGCGCTCGTCACAGCATTTTTGCGTACACCGAGGCAGTCCTGGCGGGGTTGGCGCAATTCGTATATTTCGCAAGCGTTGACTGTTCTGCTATGCTGGAGGTGGCGGACGTCTTGCGCACGGGCGTCATGCCTTTTCACCCGGGGGCGAAGCCGTTTCAGGAGCTGAAGGGGTCCAACTACGGGGGCGCGTTGGGCGCGAGATCCCAGGATACCGTACAGCAATGAATGTCTTTCAGTATCTTACGCCACTAGTCTATGGGATACTCACGCTTCTTTGGGGATACATCGGCGCGTTCTACGCGATTCGCCTGTTTCGGGGCAAGGGCGATAGCGCACTCACGCGCACACTGCTTCAGGTGCTTGCTCTCGGGGCTTTGTGTACGTTTGTCGAGAGTGTTTTCTTCGGCATTCGCTACACCTCGGTGGTCGGTTTCCTGCCCGATTCCATAAACGAAGTGCTGGAACAGCCTGAATACGTGTTCTTGCCGAAGTTCTTCAACGCCTGCGTAGCGGGGGTCATCATCTTCATCATCATCAGGCGCTGGCTGCCCCACGAAGAGCAGGAGAAGCGGGAGCAGGCCCGCCGCGCCGAAACCCTCGAGACGTTGGTTCGTGAGCGGACCGCGGATCTTGAGACCACCAACGCGCGGCTTGAAGCAGACATTGCTGAACGGTCCCGGCTGGAATCGGCACTTCGTGTGAGTGACGCGCGATTTCGCGCCATCTACGACTATGGTGGCCACGCGGTTGCCATCGTAGACAAGATGCTTGGCATCGTCGAGTGCAACCAGGCCATGCTGGACATGCTGGGATACACGTTTGAGGAAATTCGGGCTAAAGGTATACGAGGGATCACCCACCCGGATTACGTGGATCGGGACGTTGAACTCGCGCAAGGGATTCTGGCGGGAAAACGAGACTGGTGCCAGATCGAGAAGTGCTACTTGCACAAGAACGGCGGCATTGTGTGGGGGAATCTCTCGCTCACCTCAATACGAGACAGCGATGGTCAACCCCTGTATCTGATGGGGGTCGTAGAGAACATCACGGAACGGATGCACGCCCAGCAGGCCATCGTGGATAGCGAGGAGCATTTCCGCACGTTGGTGCAAAACGCCTCGGATGTCATCACGGTGCATGACAGCGAGGGCATCATCTTCTACGAGTCGCCATCCGCGGCCCACGTGTTTGGGTACGAGCCGGGCGGGCTTCTGGGACACCATCCCCTGGAATTCGTCCATCCCGAAGACCGGGAGAACACTGCCGCCGCACTGCAGCGCGCGACGGTGGGACCACGGACCGGCGCCCCCACGGTAATGCGTGTGCGGCACGCCGGTGGCGAGTGGGTCTTTGTGGAGGCGCTGGCTCAGAATCTTCTGGAGCACCCCTCGATTCACGGGGTGGTCATTACGTCGCGCGATGTGACGCGCCGCATGAGGGCTGAGGAGAATCTGCGCCGGAACGAGACCCTGCTCCAAACCTTTTTCGACAGCACCCCCATGCACATGGGAGTCGTCGAACTGATGGAGGAAGCGCGCGACGTCCGGTTCGTGACGATGAACTCGGCGGCTACCCGGGCACTGGGGCGGCCCGCTGAGGAAGTGATTGGGAAGACCGCGCGCGGGCTGGGCTTCGATGAAGGGGAAACCGCCTACTGGCTGGAAGTCTACATGGAGAGTGCGCGCACCGGGCAGCCCATCCGCTTTCAGCGAAGCGGAAATCTCCCGGCCGGGATGACCCGCATCGACGCGCTCGTCGCTCCCATCGAGGTGAATCACAATGCGCCGTGCCGTTTGCTGTTCGTATTGGACGACATCTCCGAGCGCGTGAAAGCGCAGGAAGACCTCGACAATCAGCGGGTACTCTTGGAGACCATTCTGAGCCAGGCTGGAGACGCGATCCTGGTATGCGGCCAGAACGGGGAAGTTCTCTTCGTCAACGATGCGGCGCGGCGGATAGGCCGCATCCCGGACGACGTTCCCATCACCGAGGTGACTCCGGCCCTGTGGGGGACTGCCTTTACACGGACGGGAGATGAGATTCCGTTCAGCGACTGGTCGATTCCCCGGGCGCTCCGAGGTGAAGTCTACCTCGCGCGCGAGGCCCGGATGGTGCGCGCGGATGGATCGTACTACGATATCCTCATCAGCTTCGCACCCGTGCGGAATGCCGGGGGGCAAATCATCGCCGCGGTCGCCACGTTCTCCGACATCACACAACGCAAGGTCGAGGAGGAAGAGCGCAGAAAGCTCGAAGCGCAGATCCAGCATTCCCAGAAGCTCGAGAGCCTCGGCGTGCTCGCGGGGGGCATCGCGCACGATTTCAACAATCTGCTCGTGGGCATTCTGGGCAATGCGGACCTCGCCCTTTCGGAGTTGTCCCCCTCCGCCCCTTCGCGGGGATACATCCTCGACCTGATCAAAGCGGCGCAGCGGGCCTCCGATCTCAGCAAGCAGATGCTGGCGTACTCGGGCAAGGGCAAATTCTCCGTGGAGCCGCTGAACCTGAATGAGATCATCCGGGAGATGGCGCACCTGCTCGAGGTCTCGATATCCAAGAAGGCACTGCTCCGCTATAACCTGATGGACGGGTTGCCCCTGGTGGAAGCCGACGCGACGCAGATCCGTCAGATCGTCATGAACCTCATTACAAACGCGTCGGATGCGTTGGGTGACAGCGATGGCGTGATCTCCATCACGACGCATGCGAAGCACTGCGGACAAGCCGACTTTCGCGGATTCTACCTGGATAGCGCCCTGCCGGAAGGGCCCTATGTCGTGCTGGAGATAAGCGACTCCGGCTGTGGAATGGAGCCGGATACGCTTTCGCGGATCTTCGAGCCCTTTTTCACCACCAAGTTCACGGGGCGCGGCTTGGGATTGGCCGCGGTACTGGGCATTGTCCGGGGCCACCGGGGCACGCTGAAAGTCTATTCCGAACCGAATCGGGGTACCGCGTTCAAGATCTTCCTGCCCGCGTCCGGACAAGTGGCGCTTCCGTCGCTGCACACGGATTACGGGGCCGGTGAATGGCGCGGAACCGGGCTCGTGCTGTTAGTGGACGACGAGGACGTGGTACGCCGCGTCACGACGCGCATGCTGAGCCGCTTGGGTTTTGACGTGATCGTGGCCTCTGATGGGCAAGAAGCGGTGGAGCTTTTCACGAAACGACCGCACGAGATCGTATGCGTCCTGCTGGATCTCACCATGCCCCGGATGGATGGCGAGACGGCCTACGGCGCGTTGCGCCAGATCCGTGGCGACGTCCCCGTCATCCTGACGAGCGGTTACAACGAGCAGGAGGTTCAAGAGCGCTTCGCGGGGCGGGGGATGGCGGGGTTCGTGCAGAAGCCGTTCAAGATGGAGGAGCTGCACGCCGCGCTTCGCCGCGTGCTGACGCGCGCGAATCTTGGGGGGCGGGAAGCTCCCGCAGTGGAGTGACCGGGATGCCCAGTCCTTGGGCGGCGCGGGCAACGTCTTCTCTGCACGTGAACAGTATGACCTGATTGGCCTCGCCGATGCGCCGCAGCAAGGCCAACGCGCGCGCCAACCGCGCGTCATCGTAATTGGCGAAGGGGTCGTCGAGCAGCATGGGAATGCTCTCTCCGCTTTTGCTCAAGCTTTGCACCAGCGCGAGTCGGAGCGCGAGGTAGATCTGATCCACGGTACCTTTGCTCAGACGGCGCTCGGGATCGGCACTGAGCTGGCTGATCTGCGGGATGCGGATGGTGATCCGCAGATCGCGGTTGATGAGCAACTCCGAGTAGGCGCCGGCGGTGATCTCGTCCAGATGGGCCCCCGCCTGCGCGGCCAGGGCGGGGGCAATCCGGCGGTGCCGGTCGTGGGCGATTTCCTCGATGAGCGCCGCGGCGTACGCGGCCGCTTCGAGTTCCAGTTCCAAGGAATACTGCCGTTCGCGCGCCTGCTCCAGGTCCTCCTCGATTTCGCTCAGCGAGCGCAGCCCCGCGATGCGTTGAGCGATCGCGATTTCCAAATCGCGTTCCATCGCGGACAGCTCTTCGTACTGCGCGACGGTGCGGGCGAGATCCGTATTGATTTCTTCAGCGGAGCGCGCAGGCTGCCCCAGAATGGGCCCCGCGTCTTCGACGCGTTTGCGCAGCGCCTCGAACTTTTCGCCGCGGAGCAGGGCGTCGAGGCGTTCTTCCAGGCGGGTGCGTTCTTCCCATGCCTGGCGGTAGGTCCGGGCCCGCGCGGCTTGTTCATTCCACTGTTCCACGGAGGCCGCGCCGCCCGCGGCCAGCCGCTTTGCGAGGAGGACCATTTGACGCGACAGGTCGGCTTCCTCCTCCATCATCCGGCGGGTGATAAACTCGGCGCGTTCGCGCAGCACGTCGATGCGCCCGCGTTTCTGCCGCAGTTGGGCCGTTCGGACCCGGTAGGCGCGCAATGCGCTGAGCGCGCTGGTATGGCGCGATTCCTCACGGAAGCCCGCCTCCCGCATGATGCGGCGGACCTCCAGGGCGCACTCGACCTCTTCTTTACGCGCGGTTTCCAGTTCCCGCTCGATGGTTTCGCGTTGCGCGGCCAACTGGGCGGGCCGGTCCCGGGTTTCCGCGACACGGCGCCGGGCATCGCGGTACTCCTGGTAACGGGCAATGATCCGCCCGGCGGCCGGTTGAACATCATCCTCGCACTCGACGGTTTCCCCGAGCGCGGCAAACTTCTCGCGAACTCGAGCAAACAGACGTTGCAGTTGTTCCTCCTCTTCCTCAGCCGCGGTCCGTTGGCGTGAGAAGTCCCTCTCCAAGGCATTCAGTTCCGCGGAGTCCTGCTGGTATCCGTCGTACAGCGCCTCCAATTCGCGCAGCGAAGCGTACCCTGCCTCTTTGACGGCCGCGTCCATCGATTCCCGCTGCTCGGCCCAATCATCCTCGAGGTTGTGCAACTGGTCCTGAATCAGGAACAGATCGCGTTCGCCGTTTCTCGCGCCGGCGCGCGCGTACAGCCACACCACCAGGAAGTAAAGCAGCGCGAGGGTGGCCAGGAGCGCCGGGATCAGCACCAGCATGTTGCCGGTGTAGTAGGCCCCCGCGAAGAACAAGGTGAGCAAAACCGCCATGATGGCCGACAGCAGGCGCACGCCCGGCGCGCGCTCGTGGCCTTCGGCCAGGTCCTGGCGCACTTCCTGAAGCTGCTCCGAGAGCCGCGCGTGTTGTTCATCGAAGACCTGGGTTTTGACGCTATGGTCGCGCGCGGCCGCGGGAAAGTCCGTGAAATTGTGAAACACGCGCGTCGGCTCGGCCACGGCACTTTGCAGTTGCTGGATAGCGTTCGCCATGCGGTCTGTCTTCTCCCGTTCGGCGGTGCAAACCTGCCGGGCGATGCGAAACGAAGCTGCAAGCTGCGACAGCCACTCCACGGGGTCCGCGTCGATCCGGCTGAAGTCGGGGAGGCTCTCCAAGTCGCGTTGTGCTTCTGCAAGCCGCTGCTCCGCCTTCGTGCGTTCGCGTTCGGTTTCGTCCAAACGCTCCTGAAGGCGGTTGATGCTGGCCTCGAGGTGCGTCAAGTCAGCTTCCATCTCTTCCGAGATTTCCTGGAAATCGTGCGCGGCGGAAGGCCCCAGTTTGTCCAGCTCTTCCTGAAGCTGCCGCTGCAAATCCTGATGCTCACCGCGGGTCCGGTCCACTTGGGCCTGGGCGGTGGCCACGGCGTTGGCCGCGCGTTGGACCTCCGTGGCCTGTTCCAGGGGAAACTCGCGGAGCGCGCTCAGTGCGAAACACTGCTGGGTGGTTTGATCGATTCGGGCCTTGACCCGCCTTGCCTCTTCAAGACGCTTGGCGCGGTCGTACCGATCGAGGGTCTGAAGCTCCGCTTCGAGCGCGGCGCGTTCTTGGGCCACATGCTCGCGGTCACCGCGGATGGCGAGCAGGCGGCCTTCGAGTTCCGCCAATTCACCGCGGCGGGTCATCGCGGTGCGCAGTTCTTGCTCGAGCGCCGTCACCCGTTGGCGCACCTGCGGAAGGGGCCGCTTGGAATGGGCGCCCGGCCGGCCGATCCGCGCGATGCGCTCGTCCAGCCGTTTTAGGGCCGCCTCGGCGGAGCCGGATTCGTCCGACGAGTCGGCCAGGGCGAGAATGCGCTCGCGAATCTGTGTAAGGGCGTCTTCATCACCGAGTCCGTCAAGCGTCATGTGGCCGATGGTCGCGGCATTGAGGAAGACCGCCTTCGACATGCCCAGATGCTGCTCGGCAAAGTCCAGCTCCCGGTTGCGGAGCCTGCCGAACTCGCTGGTGATATCGCGGCCTTGCGTCAGGTCCATCACGCGAATCGACTCGTGGTTCCGATCGAAGTTCCGGTGGATTTCGATCTCGGTCCCATTGTCGAGCCGGTAGGTCAGGCGCCCCTCATAGCGTTCTCCACCCTGCCAGGGACGGCGCAGCTCGTGGTTCTCTTCGTACATCCGTTGGACGGCGTTGAGCTTCTGGCCGTAGAGCATGTCCCCGACGAAATTGCGAATCGTCGTCTTGCCCTGTTCGTTTGGCCCGAGGATGATTTGGAGCCCTGGCCCAAGATCGATCGCGTGGTGGTGGAACCGGCCATAGCCATCGAGGCACAACTTCTGAAAGCGCACGGCCTACTCGCCCTCCTCGCCCCGGATCGGCAGTTCGCGGCCCCGGTACGCCGCCACGCCGGTCTCGCGGGCACGCTCCAGCATCGTGCGGCGCGGCACGTCGGCGCAGTCGGCGATTTCAGCGCCGAGGCGTTTGACGAAGGAGCCCATGCTCGTACGGTCTCGGGCCAGCGGTCCGTAGTCCTCGGCGACCCGCGTCTCGTCGATGAGGTCCAGGTATTCGAAATCGGTGGCCAACGCGTCGCGGACCGTCGCCAGTTGGCGCGTCCATTCGGGCTGAGTTTCGCCGGTCAAGGTGATCCGGGCGATCCGTGTCACATCGCCGGGCGGCGCCTGAGCGCGAACCGCGTCGATGACCTGCTTGGGAGACGTGACTTCCGAACAGTCGATGGTATGCGTCAGATACAAGGACTTGTTGGCCGGGACGGGGCGGATCGACACGTGTCCTGCTTCGATTTCGACTTCCAGAAAATAGCGGGTCCCCGATTCGCCAAACCCGTGGCCCTCTGGCGCTCCGGAATAGGCCGCGCGCGGGCTCTGCCTGTCCCGGAAGACCTTCATCGTGTGCGAGCGACCCAACGCAAGGTAGACCAAGGACTCGGGCGTGGCGTCGCCAATCGAGAAAGGCGCGAGAGGCGTCTCGCCCGGTGCCAGCGATCCGATCTCCGACCCATACCCTACCGCGATATGGGTGCGCTTGTCGCGGGGTATGCGCAGGGCGCCGAAGGGGTTCAGTGCGAGTTCGGAGGCATTGAATCCGAATCCATGGACGGTCAATCCCGATGCGTCGAGCGTGTGGGAGCGCCAGCGGGGTTCAGAGAACACGCGCACGTTGTCCGGCCAAGTCTGGGTCAAATAGGGAGATGCGGGGAGCGCCGGATCGCTTTGACCCGCCGCGATGAACACCGGGACCGGTGCAGCGGCCTCCAAGGCCGCTTTGAGGAAGCTCACGGTGTCCGGGGTCACCCGTTCGTGTTCGTAGAGGTCGCCGGCGATCAGCACCACGTCCGCTGGCCAGTCCTTGGCGCGTTGCAGAATGCTCTGGAACACCTCGCGCAGAGACTGCCGCCCGCGATTGCCGAAGGCGGAAGGGAAGCGGCCGGCCGCGAAACAAGCGTCCAGATGGATGTCCGATGTATGAATGATGCGA
Organism: Candidatus Hydrogenedentota bacterium; assembly: GCA_020849535.1. Lineage (GTDB taxonomy): Bacteria > Hydrogenedentota > Hydrogenedentia > Hydrogenedentales > SLHB01 > JAHDWY01. The sequence goes on along the minus strand of JADLGB010000185.1, from coordinate 51,817 downwards.
ATCACGAGTGTCCGTAACGGTTTCGCCCTCCTCCTCGGAGAGCGGTGCAGCCTTTTCCTGGTTCAAGGGGCGCGCCAAACGCAAACGTCTTCCCGGTCCCCGGAAGGGTTCATGTGTCAGCATATGATACTCCGCCGTGGAGCGCAATGCATGCTCGCACCGCAAGTCAGCGAAACCATGCCGCTGCAGTGACTACGTGGTTGGCATGCGCTGCGGCGGGCCTGCGGAGGCATCGCGATAGCCGTCAAGAAAGCTGTGGACGAGGATGCGCCGTACCATATGGCGGCACATTCGGACGTCCATGGCCAGTGTTCCGCAGAGCCGTGAATAGAGGGGTACCAGCAGGCGCCCCGGAAATCCGGCACCCGCAGTGAGAGGGCCCAGCAGTCGGTTCGAGACGACCTCCTCATGAGTCTTGTCGAGCAGCTTCACGAGCGAATACCCTTCCGCGTAGAGGCGTTGGCGTTCCGCATCGAGCGTTGTGGGACACCACACGTAGGCCGAGGCCTCGTCCGCAAAGTAGCCCTTTATCCCCGAAGACTCCAGCCGCCATGCCAGTTCGAGGTCTTCCAGCCCCGGCTGATCGAATGATTCGTCGAATCCACCGGCTTCGAGAATGGCGGCACGCGGCAGGCTGAGATTCCATGCGCGCCAATCGATGAAGCGCAGGGGTTGCCCCTTCAGGAAGTTGGCTCCCGCGGTCACGTCGTAGTGTTTGGTGAAGGTGTTGGCCGTCAATTGGGGATGCACTTCAATGCTGCCGACGGCGGCGACCTGCCCGCCACGGAGTTCCTGCGCGCGTATATGGGACTCCACCAGGCCCGGTCCCGCCAGGAGGTCGCTGTCGAGAAACAGGATCCACGTGCCGCCCGCCTGCCGGACCGCCTCGTTCCGGGCCTTGGCCGCGTTTGGGGTGTCCATGTGTATGCGGCGGATGGGAACCGGAGAGCCGGCGGCGCAGCGTTCCATGACCGCGCGCGTGTCGTCCGCGCTGGCAAGGTCGGCGATGAGGATCTCGAAGCGCGCGGCGGGATGCGACTGCAACTCGAGATGCGAGAGGGCCAGGGGCAGAACTGCGGCCCGGTTGTGGACACACATCACCAGGGACACATCGGTGGAGTCCATGGATTCCTCAATCCTGTGCAGTCTTCCGCGCGCAATGGTGCCGGTGCGCGCGCGGCCCTCATCCCCACTTGATCCCACGCATACTAGCTTCCGCGGGGGCGGGGGTCAAGAGTGGACGGAGTGGACGGGGTGGACCGGCGCGCTGGAATTGCGTGAGCGGGCGTCAAGGCCGCATTTCGGCTAGACTATGAACCGATGTGTCCATGTGTGTGGCGCCGGCGAATGAGGGGGAGAGGCAGCATGGTGAAACGAATTGTGCTCTTGTGCCTGGCCAGCTTGGCATTATTGGGATTGTCGTGGCCGTGCTTCGCGGCCGGGTTGCAGCCGGCATCGCTCCGGTGCGAGTACCTGACGGACCCCATCGGCCTGGACGTTGCGGCGCCGCGCCTGAGTTGGGTTTTGGAGTCCGCGCAACGGGCTCAGAGGCAGACGGCGTACCAGGTGATTGTCTCTTCCTCGATGGATGTGCTGGCCGCCGATCAAGGCGATCTGTGGGACTCGGGGAAGCTCGAATCCTCCCAGCAGAATCAGATTGCCTACTCGGGCAAAGCCTTGGGTTCCCACCAGACCTGCTACTGGAAAGTGCGCGTCTGGAATCAAGATGGCGCACCCGGCCCTTGGAGCGAGCCGAGTACGTGGTCGATGGGCTTTGTGTCACCCGAGGCGTGGAACGCTCCCTGGATTACGAGCGAGCTGGACGGGGCCGGATCGTTGCCGCTGTTCCGGCGCGAGTTTTCGATCGCAAAGCCGATTCAACGCGCCGTGGTCTATGTGTGCGGGTTGGGATTCCACGAACTGCATCTCAACGGGCAACGCGTGGGCGACACGCTTTTCGAGCCTGGCTGGACCAACTATAAGAAGACTTGCCTGTACACCGCGCACGACATTACCCCGCTTGTCACGGAAGGCGCGAACGCCTTGGGAGTCATGCTCGGCAATGGCATGTACAATGTTCGCGGGGGCCGCTATGTCAAGTTTACGGGTACTTTCGGGCCGCCCATGATGACCGCGATGCTGCGCCTCGAATATGCCGACGGCACGGTGAACAGCATTCCCACCGACACGACCTGGAAGACTGCGCAGGGTCCCATTGCGTTCTCCTGTATCTACGGAGGCGAAGACTACGACGCGCGCCGTGAGTCGCCGGGCTGGGATGGCCCCGGCTGCGATGACAGCGCCTGGGTTCCCGCGACACTGGCACAAGGCCCAGGCGGACGCCTCACTTCTGAGTCGGGGCCGCCTATCAAGGTCATGGAAGTCCGGGAAACCGTGAGCGTATCCCAGCCGAAGCCCGGAGTATTCGTATACGACCTCGGGCAGAACATGTCCGGGCGGCCGGTCCTGCGCGTGCAGGGGCCGCGCGGCTCGATCGTGAAGATGACCCCCGGCGAATTGCTCGACGCGGAGGGATTGGTTTCGCAGAAGAGTTCCGGTGGCCCGGTCTCGTTCAGCTATACGTTGAAGGGTGAAGGTGTCGAAGAGTGGCGTCCGCGTTTCTCCTACTACGGGTTTCGTTACGTTCAGGTGGAAGGCGCGGCTCCCGCCGACACATCGGCGCCTGCAGAAGGAGGAGCACGCGTTGCTTCACTGACAGGGGAGTTCACGCACGCGGACGCGGCGCGCGTTGGGGAGTTCTCGTGCTCCAACCCTGTGGTCAACCGCATCCACCATCTCATTCTGGCGGCGATCCGCAGCAATTTCCAAAGCGTGCTGACCGACTGTCCGCACCGCGAGAAGCTGGGTTGGTTGGAAGTGTCTCACCTGCTTGCCGGTGGCATCATGTACAACTTCGATGCCGCGCGGTTCTATGCGAAAGTCGAGCGCGACATGAGCGACTCGCAGACCGAGACCGGACTCGTTCCCGATATTGCGCCGGAATACACCGTGTTCAGCGCGGGATTCCGCGATTCCCCGGAGTGGGGCAGCGCCAGCGTCATTAATCCGTGGCACGTCTACCAAATGTACGGCGACGAGCGATTGCTCAGAGATTACTACGACGTGATGAAGCGGTACGCGGATTATTTGGGGAGCACCGCGAACAATCACATCGTTTCGCACGGTCTGGGTGATTGGTATGACATAGGGCCGAACCCGCCCGGCGAGTCGCAACTCACGTCGAAAGGCGTGACCGCGACCGCCGTGTACTACCAGAATCTCGCCATTCTCGAGCGCGCCGCGAGACTCTTGGGCAAGAATGATGATGCCCTCTCGTTCGGCGAGCGCGCTAATGCGGTGCGCGCCGCATTCAATGCGGAGTACTACCGGCGGGACGTTCATCAGTACGATCGGAACAGCCAGACGGCAAACGCCATGCCGCTCGTCCTGGGTTTGGTCGAGGAGAGCGAGCGCGCCGCTGTCGCGAAGAATCTTGTGGATGACATCCGGGCCACCGGATACCGAGTGACCGCGGGAGACGTCGGCTTCTCTTACTTGGTGCGCGCACTCTCCGACTTCGGCGAGGGCGAGACCCTGTACCGCATGGTCACCCAGGACACCGGCCCGGGTTATGTCTATCAGCTTGCGCAGGGGGCGACCTCACTTACGGAAGCGTGGGACGCGAGTCCCGCATCATCCAACAACCACTGCATGCTGGGTCACGCGGAGGAGTGGTTCTACCGGGGACTCGCGGGTATTCGTCACGATGTGGACGCACCTGGTTTCAGCCGTTTCATACTGCGGCCAGACGCGCCCGAGGGACTGGAATGGGTCAAGGCGCACTACGACTCGATACGGGGGCGAATCTCAAGCGAGTGGCATGTGGACGGGTCGCGTTTCGTCTGGGATATGCAGATCCCGCCGAATACGTGTGCGTCGGTCTACGTGCCGGCAAAGGAGCAAGCGTCCGTCACCGAGGGCGGCAAGGCCGCCAGCGACTCGGAAGGCGTGAAGTTTCTGCGCATGGAGGGTGACCGGGCCGTGTTCGAGGTGCAATCCGGCACTTACCAATTTGTGTCAGAACGAGGAGATGGCGTGCTGTCGGATGTCAAGCGATAGAGCCGCAAGACGCCTGCGTCACGGTTTGATTGTGTAGCGGGGAATCGCGATCGCTCCGAGCGACTCCGCATCGCCTGGATCAGTGGGATTGCTGCCCGCGTATACCTCGATGCCGTCGGACGTGCCGTCGGCGTCGGTATCCCAGAGCAGAGGATTCGTCTCTGGACCACGGAGCCCCAGGACCTCTTCTCCGTCGGTGAGCGAATCGTCATCGGAATCGGAATCGTTGGGGTCGGTCGCGTAGCCGAATGCGGCCGACAACTCGTCCGTGTCCGAGATTCCATCGGAATCGGAATCGGGATCGTCGTCCAGGATGCTGACCACCGCATCTCCCGCGCCCGGTTTCACGACGGCCCCCACGGGGTCGACGAGCCGCAAGGTGAACATCTCGGTTCCCTCGTAAGCACTGTCTTCAAGAATGGCGACATCGACCGTGGCTTGTGTCACCCCAGGCGGAAATTCGACCACGCTATCGATAGGGCTGAAATCCCCGGCGGTGGCGCTTCCCGCGACACCCATCACACGGATGCGAACCAGCTCCGCCTGATGAGGAGCGTCGGTCAATTCCACGGCCGCCGTCACGCTGCCGCTTCCTTCATCGAGCGAAACGGCGCTCCGGGCGAAGCCCACCCCGGGCACCGGATCGTTGTCCACGATGGTGAGTGTCGCGGTTCTATTGGACTTGGGCAGGATAAGGCCTTCCGGCTTCTTGAGCTTCAGAAGAATCGTCTCTGGAGGTTCACGGAACCCGTCATCTTCGATGGGCACGGTGAAACTCTTGGCCTCGTCGAACGCCAGGAACGCGAGGGCGCCCGAGACGTCGACGAAATCGCCGGGGGCCTCCGCCGAGCCCGCTTGCGCTTCATAGCGCAGGCTGGATGACTTGCCCACGCCGGGTGGTTCCGAAAGCTGAACCACGACAACCGCCTGACCGTCCGTCTCTTCGATGGAGAATTGGGTGGACAGAAACCCGGCCGTCGGATTGCCGGGGCTGGAGGCTTTCGAGTAGCCGATGTCGCGCAATGCGGCGGTATCGAGCTGACTGTATTCGCGTATGGACACGCCCGCGTCGAGCACGGGCTGCATGACCAGCGGTCCCGGCAGCGATTCATCAAAGTGGTTCAGACTACTGGCGGCCAGGAACGGCGCAGGCGCATACACAGGGACCCCCACTCCACCGTATGCGGACTGCATCGCGGGGCCCCACGCCACGATTCCCCCGTCGCTCCCTGTGAGACTCTCCGCAGTCGCACGGAACTTCGTCTTCTTGTTGAAGAGGAAATGGCCGTTTCCGGTGGCCAGGAGCGAGTCCCACCATGAGTACACGCCCGGGTTGCCTTCCGAAACCAGGCTCATTCCATCCTCGCCACACAAGGAAAGCAGACCCATGCCGTGGGTGAACTCGTGAAGCAGTGCCGTGAACAAGTCAAAGGTTGCCTCGGGGACCGTCGGCGCCGCGTCCGTGTACCAGGGGTATCCGAAATCCACGCGGCAGATGATGTCGCCGGTGTCTTCTAGCGGATCCTGACCGGTCGTGATGTGGTCGAACGCGAAACCATTCCGAAAACCGGCGGGATCCTCGAAGAAGAGCGGGCCAGCCGTCGCCAGAAACCCCTTGCCGTCGGTTTGTGACGTGTCAAACACAATCTCGCACGCGGCGGGCGCGGCTTCGTTGAGGACGTCGCCAAGGTAGGCGAGCACGCGCTCCACGACCGCGCGGCGCTCCAAGCCTTTGATGGGATCGTCAAAGCCGCGATTGTTGCCCCTGCCGCCGAACGCCGTGCGATCCTTGTACGTCACGGTAAACGCGATCTCGTTAAACTTGAACTGTTCGCCCCCGGCGGAGTCCACGCGCGCCCAGTCCGGAGGCCGCGCCACATCGAAGCGGCCACGTTCCCCCGCGGAATTCAGGTAGGCAACACCTTGCGCACGCGCTTCGCACAGGCACAGGGCGGCGGCGCCCCAAGCACAAACCCACATGACACGACGCATCTTCACGGTCTTATGCACAATTCCTTTCCACGAAGCCAGGTACACAGGGACAATCACGCGGTGTGTTCTTCCCACACGCGGACATGCCTTACCGTTCTGGCTCAAGTGACTCTCGTATTGTACCCCATCCGCGTGAAGCGGCGTCCAGCGTTTCGCGGCGCAGCCGATGCCGCAGCCACCTGAAGAAGTTCATCCACCGATTCTGCGGATTGCACCGATTCAGGAAGGAAAAGAGACAAGAAAGGGGAGCGGACCTACTCCCATTGGATTGAAGGGAGTCAGCGCCTGTCCAGTCACCTTGACGATTCGAAACTGCCGCCCGCCGGGCTCGCGCACGATTCTCATCTCCACTAGGGTGAAAGTCTTCTGAGTCCCCATTTGTTCATGCGGGAGAGCAAGGTAGTGGGGTTCACGCCCAGAAGTTCCGCAGCGCCATCAGGGCCTTTGATCTTCCAATTGGTCTTTTCAAGTATGATCCGAAGGTTGTCGCGCTCGCGGCGCCGGAGTTCGGCTTCTGTAAGAAACTCGGGTTGCGCCTCGTCGTCTGGCTTAACCGCCGGTCGCACCGGGAGCGCAGGTTGCTCTGCTATCGGCAGGTCAAAATCCAAAGTGCCGCCGCGCGCAAGAATAACGGCGCGCTCGATCACGTTGCGCAGTTCGCGAACGTTGCCGGGCCACTCGTAGTTTTGCAGTTTCGTGACCGAAGTCCTGGTCAACCGCGGTTGGACGCATTTCAAATCCCTACTCGAGAGATCGACAAAGTGTTTTGCCAGCGCCGGGATGTCATCCAAGCGTTCCCGTAGTGGCGGAACCTGGATAGGAAAGACGTTCAGCCGGTAATAGAGGTCTTCACGAAACCGGCCAGCGGCGACTGCCTGCTTCAGATCGCGGTTGGTTGCCGCGATGATTCGCACATCGGCCCGGCGCGTGCGATCGTCCCCCACACGTTCGTAGCGCTTTTCCTGAAGCACCCGCAACAGTTTGTTCTGAATGTCGAGTGGGATCTCGGCCACTTCATCCAAAAAGATCGTTCCACCCTCGGCCGTCTCAAAACGGCCTGCCCGATCCTTGACCGCTCCTGTAAACGAGCCCTTCACGTGACCGAAGAACTCACTCTCAAACAGCTCCCGTGGAATGGAAGCGCAATTGACTCGAACCAGTGGCCCTTCATTGCGACCGCTCCGCCGGTGGATTTCGTGCGCCACCAGTTCTTTGCCGGTGCCCGTTTCGCCCAGAATGAGCACGGAAGCTTCCGTGGGCGCAACCAGATCAATCTGGCTGACGATGTGCCTAAGCGGTGCGCTCTGGCCCACGAGGTCGCCAAACGCCTTCGCTTCAATGACGGCTTCTTCGAGATACGAATTCTGAAGCTCCAATTGCGTTTTGAGCCGCTGAATCTCCTGGAAGGCCTGCGCGTTGGCAATGGCCGCGCCTAATTGGTCCGAGAAGACTTGTCCCCACGGATGATAGTCCTCCGGCCACTTCCCGCGTACAAAGCCTGCTGAAATTCCAAGAACATTACCTTTGAACCGAATCGGACCTACCAAGAACTCCTGAATACCTTCCTCGATCACCCACTCCACGCCTGCAAGCGATGCCGTCGCAGCATCCGCGACCTTCCCGAGTATCGGCTCATTTGTCACCGCTGATTGGCCGATTGGGCCTGCGCCCAGCGGCACGCGCGTATCGAGATTCTCGAAGGGACGCCGTCCCGTACCGGAACCCAGTGCAGACCTTCCTTCTGACGCGACCAAGTGTAGGCAGCGAGACTGGTCGGGACATATTGCACGGTGTGCGCACGTTGCGCACAGGTCGCCCTTGTCCATCAACCAGACTTGGACGAAGTCCACAAGTTGCGCGCCGCGTCCGACGAATCTCCGGAATAGATTCTCCAACGATTGTTCGCTGGCAACGTCTATGAGCAGTCCTGCCGCGAACCAGGGGTCGAAACGATTATCGCTGTTTGATTCCATACCCGTAGTAGTAGCAAAGCCGGGTCGCGACGTCAACCCTATTTCGAACGGATTTTCGTACGTTCAAAATATCGTACTGGCAGCAACCGAGTCCGTCACGTTGTAAGTGGCTAATTCTTATTGCGTTAAGCGTTATGGGGTCAATTGGCACACCCGATGCTCCCTTAGAGGAAAACGCAGGAGGCGGTCACAAGCATGGACAGAATACTCAAAAACTCAAAACCTCTTCAGGTTAATTCGACAAACTTCGATTTGGAAGTGCTGCAATCCGAACAACCGGTTCTGGTTGCGTTTTCGACGGAGTGGAGTCGCCCATGCCACATCCTCGATCCGGTGTTGGACGAAATCGCCACCTCATGCGCGGAGACGCTGAAGGTGGTACGGGTCAATGCGGACGGTAACCCAGATTTGGGCACTTTGTACGACATCCGGGCCGTCCCCACGCTCCTCTTCTTCGTGGATGGCTGTGTCCGTGGCAAGGTTGTCGGGACAGCTAGCAAGGCGGCCATTCTATCCAAATTCGCAGGCCTTACTGACGCCGAGGCCAATTCAAGGAGACACCCCAATGCTTAGTCTTGCGAGTTTCAAACAATATCGACAACGGGTCAGCCTCATCGCGAAACATAGGTGGTCGCCACTTTTTGTTGGCGTGGCGATGGTTCTGGCCGCATTTGCGGCAGTCTATGCTTTCACTCCCCTGAAGACGACGCTGAAGGAACGTGTGCATCCCACGGCTTTTGCCGCCATCAACGCGAGCAGCGAAAAGCTCGATGAAGTTCCACCCCCCGTTGAAGAGGAGTGTGTTGTGCGCACTCAGGTGGTTAGCTCGGCCGCGGACTCGCGAAGTTACACGTACTCGGGTGAGGTCCGCGGCCGGTATGAAAGCGTGCTGGCATTCCAAGCTGGAGGCCGCATCGTAAAGAGGAATGTGCAACTAGGGGATGTGGTTCGCGCGGGGGATGTCCTCATGGAAATCGACCCGAAGGACATCAAGGAATCCGTCGCCCTTGCGTCGGCCCAGGTTCGGGCCGCCGAGTCCCAGAAGCGTTTGGCGGAGCTCAATCTGGCCCGCTTCCAGCGTCTGCACCGGGAGGGGGCGCTTGCGAAGGTCAAGCTGGATCAGAGCCAGATGGAATATGACACCGTCTCCTCCGCGCTCGAGCAAGCCTCCGCGCTTCACGCTCAGGCTTCCAATCAGCTTGAGTACAGTCTCTTGCGCGCGGACCAGGGAGGCGTCATTGCAGGGATTTCGGCGGAGGTTGGCCAAGTTGTCGCTCCGGGAATGCCCGTAATCACGCTCGTTCGAGACGGCGACCGGGAAGTGGAAATCTCCGTTCCAGAAAACCGGATCGATTCGTTGCGAGACGTCACGTCCATCACCGTTTCCTTTTGGGCACTGCCGCAAGTCGAGTTACGTGGCGAGATTCGCGAGACGGCGCCGATGGCCGACCCGATCTTGAGAACGTACAAGGCGCGTGTTCGGCTATTGAACGCGCCGGCTGAGATCAAGCTCGGGATGACGGCTTCCGTCCGTGTGGATGAGGATGTCGCACCCGTGCAGCTCATTCCCCTTTCCGCAATCTATCAGGAAGAGGACAAGCCAAACGTTTGGGTTGTCAAGGATGGGAAGCTTGAACTGCGCACCGTCAAATTGGACGGCTTCGACCACGACAAGTTGCGGGTGGTGAACGGCCTCGAAGACGGCGATGTCGTCGTCACGGCCGGCGTGCACAAACTGATGCCTGGCCAAAAAGTCCGGGTGTCTACCGAGACCATGTCATGAATAACTTCAATCTCACCGATTGGGCACTGAAGCACCGCCAGATTGTCCTCTACTTCGTTGCGGTCGTGTTTGTGGGTGGCGCAATTTCCTACATGCGACTCGGGCGGATGGAGGATCCGGATTTCACCATTCGCAAGATGATTGTTGCGGTGGTTTGGCCCGGAGCAAGCGCTCGTGACGTTGAAGAACAGTTGACGGATAAGCTTGAAAAGAAACTTCAGGACACGCCCGGCCTGGATTACTTGGACAGTTATTCCTACCCGGGGAAATCGGTCATCTATGTGACGTTGAAGGATGACGCCGTCACCGGGGACCAGGTCCGTCCCGTGTGGTTGGAAGTCCGCAACATGGTGAACGACATATGGTACACGCTACCGCAAGGCGTGATCGGCCCCTTCTTCAATGACCGATTTGACGACGTATTCGGGTGCATCTACGCGCTGACATCTGACGGATTCTCCATGGAGGAAATGCGCGCGCAAATGGAGAGGATCCGTCGAATTGCCCTCGCCGTACCGGGTGTGCGCAAAGCGGACCTCGTAGGCGTGCAACCCGAGAAGGTCTACATTGAAATCGACAATGCCAAGCTCGCGCAGTTTGGAGTCGATCCGGGATTGGTGCTGCATACCATCCAAGCGCAGAACGCGATGACCCCGTCTGGAATGATTGAAACTTCTACAGACAATGTATATCTCCGGGTCACCGGCATCTTCGATACCGTGGACAGTCTGCGGGACCTCCCCATTCGCGTCGGTGGGATGGCGTTTCGTCTGAGTGACGTCGCCAAGATTGAGCGCGCTTATGCAGAACCCGCCGAGCCGAAGTTCTTCTTCAACGGCCGGCCAGCCATCGGTCTCGCCATTTCCATGGAAAAGGGCGGGAACATTCTAACTCTGGGTAAGAACCTCGATGCCATGACGAATGAGGTCAAAGATCTGCTTCCCAAGGGTATGGAGCTTTCCACGGTCGCCAATCAGCCGGAAGTCGTTAAAGAATCCATCGACGAGTTTGTGAAATCCCTGGCCGAGGCTGTCGGGATCGTCCTGATCGTAAGTTTCATCAGCCTTGGCCTACGCTCGGGTGTCGTTGTCGCGCTTTGTATCCCGATGGTGATCGCGGGCGTGTTTGTGGTCATGAGCATAATCGGCATCGACCTGCACAAGATTTCCCTGGGCGCATTGATCATTGCGCTGGGTCTCCTGGTGGACGATGCCATCATCGCCATCGAAATGATGATTGTGAAACTCGAGCAGGGCTGGGACCGCTCAAAGGCAGCATCCTTCGCATATACGGCGACGGCGTACCCCCGGTTGACGGGAGCGTTAGTTACATGTGCCGGATTCATTCCAGTCGGTTTTTCGAAGGGAACTGCGTCGGAATTTGTCGGCAGCATCTTCTCCGTGGTAACGATCGCGCTATTGATCTCATGGCTGGCTGCTGGCGCCGTGACGCCACTATTGGGACACTATCTCGTGCGGGTTAAGCACGCGGCGGAAGGCGGCCACGCCGACATCTACGATACCCGTTTCTATAGGCTTTTCAGGAGCATTCTGGCGTGGTGTTTGCGGCATCGAAGTCTGGTGCTTGCCGTCACAGCCTTGTGTTTTCTGGGATCCCTATTCTTGATGGGCAAAGTCCAGCAGGAATTCTTCCCCGCGTCAACGCGCCCCGAATTGCTTGTGGACCTGCGATTGCCGCAAGGCGCGTCGATGGAAGCCACTGAAGAGCGGGCCACGGCTTTCGCCCAACGATTCCAGGGGGATCCGAATATCGAGAGCTGCTCCCTATACGTGGGGGTAGGGGCTCCGCGGTTTGTGCTGACCTCCGATCCGGTACATCCAGACAGCAACTTCGCCCAAGTCATTTTTGTTGCGAAGGATCTGGAAACACGCGTTGCCTTGTCAAGGAAGATCAAGCAGACGCTGGAGAGCGAGTTTCTCGAAATTCAAAGCAACATCAAAGTGATCCAAACCGGACCTCCGAATTCGTATCCCGTCATGCTCCGCGTGAGCGGTTACGATCACGACAAGGTGCGCGACCTGGCGCAACAAGTTTGCGAGGTTATGCGCACCGATCCCAACCTCTGGAACGTGAACCTGAACTGGCATGAGAAGAGCAAAATCATGCGTGTCGCGATCGATCAAGACAAGGCCCGGATGCAGGGAATCGACAGCCAAACCCTGGCGCTGACCTTGCAGACATTCATTTCGGGCGCCGACCTCAGTGAGTATCGCGAACAAGACCGCACGGTCGACATCGTCTTTCGCGTTGGGGAACGTAACAGGACGGATTTGTCGAAGATAAAGGACCTGAGCATCCCGATCGGGAACGGGAAATCGGTGGCGTTAGATCAAATCGCAACAATCGCGTTTGAAGCGGAAGACGGCTTGATCCGGCGGAGGAATCTGAAGCCCACCATTACCGTGCAGGCCAACACGATTGACGGCGTACTGGGCAATGACGCGACGACGGCCTTACTCGAACGCTTAAGCTCGCTGCGGGCTTCGTTGCCTCCGGGCTACTCCATTTCGATCGGTGGACCGTTGGAGGACAGCATAAAGGCCTCGAACTGGTTGATGCAGCCTGTGCCCGCCATGCTTGCCGTAATCCTCACGCTGTTGATGTTTCAGCTAAAGAGCATACCCAAGATGTTCCTGACCTTGTTTACAGCACCCCTGGGGATCATCGGGGTCAGCATCAGCCTGCTCTTGACCGGGAGGCCCATGGGCTTTGTCGTACAACTTGGCATTCTGGCGCTTGCCGGGATCATCATGCGCAATTCCGTGATCCTTATCGATCAAATCGACCAACAACTCGCAGCAGGTCAGTCGCCGTGGGACGCGGTTCTAAACGCTACGGTACTTCGTTTTCGGCCGATTATGTTGACGGCCGCCGCGGCAATCCTCGGCATGATTCCGCTGGTCTCAAGCGTGTTCTGGGGGCCTATGGCGGTAGCTATCGCCGGCGGCCTGTTTGTAGCGACGCTGTTGACGCTCATCGTTCTGCCCACAATGTATGTGACCGTCTATCGAGTGCGTCCTGCATACGCTGCTGGGGAATTGCCCGCTGTGGCAGAGAAAGACAACCGATGACCAAACAACTCGATAACGGCTGTCATGAGAGTTGCGATGCCGATCCGGGACACGCACGTCATCAGCTCAATAGCCCTTACCGCGGTGGAAGCCCTCCACCTTTCATGCCGGGCGCATGCTGTCCCCCATGCGCCCGGCCCCGCCTTTTGCCGGGTTCGTAGTGAATTGTTCGGAATAAGGACTGACTGAAGACGAGGAGGATCCAAAGATGGAAATGAACCAATCGACAGAACCACTGGTGGACGCCGTAGCGGCGGGGCCAATAACGGTGGTTTCCATCCGGACTCCAATGTTGACGGATTCCCTGTCAATCGCCGCGGTGGTTAACGAGGTGCGTGAGATCTCAAGGCGGAGCGAGCCGCCAAACATCCTGCTCAATTTCCACCGCGTGGCACACGTGTCGCTGGATTTTCTCGACGAGATGACGGGGGTCACAGAAGAAATCAAGATGCGTGGCGGAAGCATTTGCTGCTGTTCATTGAGTCGAGAGATGCGTTCAGTCTTGAAGACCCTGGGAGCGCATGTCCTCTATGCCGGCCACTCCGTTCAGCACGCGGTGATGAGACATAGGAACTGGCTGGAGAGACAACGAAGAGCCGGAACGAGGAGTGGCGCTTCTTGAGGGCTCCCGTACCGTTGAGGGAGGGACCATCACGGAGGACCATGCAGCATCCGCTGTGGACCGCCAAATAGCCCGAAGTGAAAGCGACATTTTCGCTAGTCAAGGAGAACAAGCTATGAGTATACGTCCCATTTCGCAATCTCCGACAAGCCTTGACGTGGAGGACAACTCGAAAAGCAGGCGACCAAAGATCCTTGTTGTTGACGACGACGACGATATGCGAACGCTCCTCAGCCTGTCGTTCAAGAGGGCGGGGCTTGATGTAACCGAAGCGTCCAATGGGTCTGAAGGACTGCAACGGCTCTCCCATGAGCGTTTTGAGCTTGTCGTAACTGACGTGTCCATGCCTGTGAAAGATGGGCTTACGATGATTGCGGAGGCACGCATCCTGGTGCCGAAGGTGAAGTTCATCGTACATTCGGGGTCGGATCGTGAGATTCTGAAACGGGTGGAATCACTCAGCCCAGGAAGCATTCTCATGGTCCTCTCCAAGCCGATGCCACCTTCGGCAATAGTCGCAGCCGTGAAATGCGCGTTACTCTCCTGCGAGTGTGATGACCAGGGCGATGCAGAGCGGGCGGAACAATCGCAACATGCGCGCCCGGAAGCCAATCCGATGTTCCGTGCGTTGCACAAATGTCTTCATCAAGATGACTCCAAAGTCGCGCATTGGGCGACTGGCAAGAGCGAGTCTCGAGTACCGCGGGGTACTCCCGCCTCCGCAGGGATGCCAGCGCGGGCGTGACTGTCAAAAGCCGAGGAGGCTACGTCCATGAGTTTCATAGGTAGAGAGATGGCGTGCGACGCTTATTGCCGAACAAGTCCAATCTTCGACGAGCCGGGCCGTCTTGGGGCGATCCGGGAGATCGCGCGCAACAACGGAGAACATGCGCGATCCCAAGCGGGAGAGGACGACACGGAACAGATGCTGTGCGGCATTCTTCGGGCCGTTCCATTCGGTGTGGGTGTTACGCGAGACGGGAAGATGATCTGGGAGAACGACCAGATGGTCCGTCTGACCGGCTATTCGCACGAGGAGACGCGGGGGCTGAGTTATCGAATCCTCTTCCAAGGAGATTCCGAATTTCAGAGTGCGCGTCAAGCCCTTTTGCTGGGGATCGCCGGAACCGGAACCGCGAGTGTTGAGACGAGCTTGGTACGCAAGGACGGCTCGCTCATCAACGCTGTAGTGTCTGCCACGCGTGTACATCACTTGGATCCTTCCTCAGACATCATTTTCACGGTCACGGATATCTCTGAGCGCAAGCAAATGGAGCAGGCGCTGCGCAAGAATGAAAAGAAGTATCGGGAACTTGTAGAGAATGCGAACAGCATCATTCTTTGGATGGACCGAACAGGAGTCGTTACATTCTTCAACGAATACGCTTCCCGTTTCTTCGGATTCTCGCCGGAAGAAATCATCGGACGGAACGTGGTTGGAACCATCGTTCCCGCCACGGAATCCGGGGGAAGAGACCTTCTACAGATGACCCTTGATCTCGAGATCCATCCGGAACGGTACGCGAGCAACGAAAACGAGAACATATGCAAGGACGGTACACGAGTTTGGGTGCTATGGACCAACAAGCCCATCTTCGATGACCAAGGCCAATGCATCGGGATACTGAGCATCGGGAACGACATTACCGAGCGCAAACGGGCGGAAGAGGAACTGCAGTTCAGAAACGTCCTCCTTTCCGCACAACAGGAAGCCTCAGTCGATGGCATCCTAGTGGTAGATGAACAAACCCGCATCCTTTCGTACAACCGGCGGTTCGTGGAGATGTGGGGCATCCCGGCGAAGCTCATTGAAGACAGAGTCGACGAGCCGGTCCTGCAATACGTGACGGCCCAAATGGCGGATCCCCAATCGTTTCAGCTACGCGTTCAATACCTCTACGAGCACAGGCAAGAAACCAGCCAGGATGAACTTCTATTGGCAGATGGCCGGGTCTTTGACCGCTACTCGGCACCGATGTTCGGGCCGGACGGGCGATACTATGGCCGCATCTGGTATTTCCGAGACGTCACCACGCGCAAACGGGCAGCGGAGGAGAAGGAAAAGCTGGAGGCGCAGTTGAGGCAAGCGCAGAAGATGGAAGCAGTGGGCCAACTGGCGGGAGGAGTCGCGCACGACTTCAACAATTTCCTGCAAGTCATCCTCGGGTATTTGGACGTGCTACAGGATGGTCTAAGTGAGGATACCGTCTATCGTGAGGCGTTCAATTCCATCTCAGAGGCTGCCACTCGAGCGGCGGATTTGACAAGGCAGCTCTTGGCCTTCGGCCGCCGGCAGGTCATACAGCCCGCGAACCTGGACCTGAACGATCTCGTTGGCGGCGTCTTGAAGCTGATCAATCGCGTCATAGGGGAGCACATCGATCTGCGTTTCGTTCCCGGCAAAGGCCCGGCGACAGTTCGCGTGGACAAAGGCCAGATAGAACAAGTGCTAGTGAACCTATGCGTGAATGCGCGCGACGCCATGCCCACTGGTGGAACACTCGCCATCGCGACGGAAAACGTTTTCATCGGCGATGAGTATTGCCGCGACCACCCTTCGGCGCAACCAGGCCCGTACGTGTTGTGCGCCTTGACGGACACGGGCCAAGGCATGGATGAAAAGACACTGGCACACATCTTCGAACCGTTCTTCACCACAAAAGAGGTGGGACAAGGAACGGGCCTTGGACTGGCGATGGTCGAAGGTATCGTTAAACAGCATGGCGGCTTTATCCATGTCTACAGCGAACCTGGCAGAGGCACCGAATTTAAGCTCTACTTCCCCGCCAGCGAGCGGAGCGCAGATTCGGTTGCTGCGAAGCGGGAGGAAGCTCCCGTGGGCGGTACAGAGACCATCCTCATGGCCGAAGACAATGAGATGGTTCGGAATTCGGTCAGCCGCATGTTGCAGAACGCAGGCTACACCATTTTGACGGCATGCGATGGCGAGGAAGCCATACAAGTCTTTGAAGAGAACGGAGAGCATATTGAGCTGGCACTCCTCGACGTGATGATGCTCGGGCTCAATGGCCGGGAAGTGATGGATTACATCCACGCGAGGTGCCCGCGAATCCGGTTCTTGTTTAGCAGCGGCTACAGCGAGACCGGCATTCATACGGATTTTGTCATCAAAGAAGAACTCCGGCTCATCACGAAGCCGTACACGAACGCGCAACTCCTGCGCGCCGTGCGGGAAGCGCTTGATGCGGGACAGGGGGTTGTTCATGCCACGAGCTGTGCGGATAAGTGTTAGGTTCTTCTGTTTCTGACTTCGCGGAGAAGAAGAGAAGCATAAACGACAAAGACAAGAGGCTCATGAAACTTACGCTCGAATGCCCGAGACTCTTAATGAGCACCTGCTCGGAGCCAAGAATAATGAATATACACAGCCACGGCGCGTACCTAGCCTATGAAGAACGTCTGGCCCAGAGAATCCAGACGACGCTGAGCCGCTCCCTCAACCGCAACCTCTGGAAGCGCATTCTCTGGCGACTCGGGTTGGCCGTTCTCGGGTTCGTATTGGTTGGTTCCGTCCTTCTTGAGTACCTCAGGTATCTGTTCCCACGGATTAACGAGATGCCTTTCGTCATCTTCTTGACCGTCACGTTTCTGCTATGTCCCATCATCGTCATATCTGTCCGGCACGTACTCGCCCTCCTTGTGGAGCTTCAAATGGCGCACGTGGAGTTGCTGGTGATTCTTGGCAACGTAGTGGCAATGCGAGATCAGGACACCGGCGAGCACAATCTAAGGGTCGCAATAATGGCGGTCCGCCTTGCAGAAGCAGCCAAGGTGGCTCCCAAGTTGGTTTGGGGGTTGTTTATGGGCGCCTTCTTGCACGACGTCGGCAAGATTGGAGTGCCCGACAACATATTACTCAAGCCGGGCTGCTTCACGGACAAAGAGCGGCTTGAAATGCAAAAGCACGTACTTCACGGCTACGACATCGTCGCCAGTTCGGAATGGCTTCAAGGAGCGGCGCGGGTGGTCCGTTTTCACCACGAGAAGTTTGATGGTACGGGGTACCCCGATGGCACGGGAGCGGGAGACATTCCCATTGAAGCGCGAATCTTCTCGATAGTGGATGTCTTCGATGCGCTGGTATCGAGCCGGCCATACAAGGACGCGATGTCTCTTAACCAAGCACTTGAAGTCATGGAAAAAGAACGAGGCACGAGTTTCGACCCGGACTTCCTCGACGCATTTCTGCCCATTGCCGGAACTCTGTACGACCAGGTTATAGAGTCGGGTCTTGACCAACACAAAGAGATGGGCGCGGCGATTATAGAGCGGTATTCCGGCCAATAGTCGACATGAAGGGCACAGCCACACCTGTCGCCAAGTGAACTGCAATCGTGAGGACTGATCGTAACGGGCGTCTTGCCCATGAATTGGTGTCTTCCTTGCCTCGCCGGTGTCTTGTTCTGGTCCCGTAATGCGGTTCAGCCCCGAATCCGGCAGTTGAATGAGACAGAACTACGCGGGGATTCAAGATACTAAGCGTGCACACCACGAAATGGACTGGGGCGCGCCGCGGGTGCTACGATGCGGCATGCGCGTTGCGAAGCGGGTTGCGTGCGTCTTGCCAGTGCACTTCGCCTCGCGTTGGGGAGGGCAGGCGGCGTAGGGGCACTGCCGCTGGGGACCACCTTGGCACGTGGCAGGATACCCAGAGAACAGTAGGATTGATATCGAGTGACTGCTCCGGAACCAGCGCCGCAATACCGCTACGCACTCATGCCGCTGTTCCTGATCGCGGCGTCGTTTATCGTGCTGAGCCCGACGTTCTGGAATGGAACTGAAACGCGCCAAGGCAGTGTCGGCGACGCTTACGAAAACAGCGACCTTTACCAATACGTCTATCCCGCATTCGACTATGCCTACACGAGATTGCGCGGTACGGCGGAACGGGAACCGGACGGTGTGCCGGACGTGCGCGGCGCATTCCCACGATGGAACCCCCGGCTGCATTGCGGCGTCCCGTTGCACACGGACCCGCGCCTCGGTTTGTTTCAACCGCTGAACGCGGTGTTCCTGTTCTTCCCCACCGGCAAGGCCTTGGCTCTGCACGCGTTTCTGTGCTTGTTTCTCATGGGGCTCTTTTTCGCGTTATTTGCGCGAGCGGTGGGGGTGGGGTATGTCCCCGCGTTGATTGGGGGCATCGTGTATGCCTTCTGCGGCGCTTCCGCGGCCGCCATGTCGCGCCCGTGGATGGCCGATGCGCTCGTGTGGACACCTTTTGTGATGTGGGCGGTGCGGGAGTATGCCTCCCGCTTCGATCGCGGCGCCGCGACGCTCGCGGGCATTGGCACGGGCCTGCTCATTCTCAGCGGGTCCTATGCCGTGGTCATCGCGGCACTGTTCTTGATCCTTGCGTACCGGCTTCAGATGACCGTGTTCCCTTCCGCGGATGAGAAGCAACCGCCGTCCTTGCTTCGGCGGGCGCGGGGCATCCTACTCATGGTCGCTGTGGCCGCGGGCGTGGCCGCGGTGCAGTGGATTCCCACGGCGGTGTGGGCCCTCCAGTTGGATAAGCCCATCGAGGCGCTATGGAATTTCAACATTGCGGCCGAGGCCCCCGTGGCGTCCCGAGAGTTGCTTGCCCAGCTTCTGACACCGTCGGCGGGCACAATGCCGCGCATCGCCTACGTGGGGATCATCCCGCTTTTGCTGGTACCGGCCGCGCTGTTTCACCGTCATCGCAAGCGCGAAGTTGCGTTCTTCCTGTTGGCCGCGGCTGGATTCGCGCTTGTGTCCAACGCCGGCGACATGCGCATGCCCTTCGGTTTCCCGCGTTTGGCCTTCTTCTACCCGCTCGTGTTCTGCGTGGCGGTACTGACCGCACTGGGGGCGGACCGCCTGCTCACGCCGCGCAGCACCTTTCGCGCCCGGCCTGTGTGGCTTCCCGCAAGCGCCGTCCTGATCGCGGCGGCCGTGATGATATGGGCGTTCGGCGCGGACGTCCGGCAGTACGTAGTCCCATTTGTCGCCATATTCCTTCTGTTGTTGCTGTTCCGAACGCGCTGGTGCGCGCCCCTGTGCGGCGTGGGGTTCGCCCTGCTGCTCGTCGTGGACCTGACGGTTGCGAGCAAGAATATTTACCGGCATCCGCGTCAGGATGCCCCGGCGTGCTACGGCCGCTTCGCGCCGGCCCTCAGTGAATTACGCGAGCAGACACTGGGGTCTCGCGCTTTGCTTTCGGCCCGTGACCTCGACACGGCCCTGACACCCAACCTGGCGATGGTCTATCCGGTCAACCTGGGCGGCGGTACTCTCTTCCCTCTCACACGCGAGCAGACTTTGTGGTGGGATCGCATGGCGGGGCCCGCGTCGCCGCTCGCGCGTGGCTCCGGCAACAGCCTGACCTCCGAGTCGCCCTTGCCCCAACTCGTGAACACCATGGCAGTCCGGGCGATTCTCGTGTCGCCGCAGGGCGCGTTGTATGGGGGCGGCTGGGGCGCGCGCGGTCCACGCCTTCGCGAGGTGCCGGCCCCGAGCGGCCTGCGCCTGTATGTCAACGAAGACGCATTGCCCCGGGCGTACTGGGTGCCATCCTGGCGGGTCACCGTGGGCATGCAGGCTGCAATCGATGCGCTGGCCGATCCGGCCTTCGACCTGACACGCTCGTGCGTGGTGGATGCGCTGTCGGATGGAATCGGCCAACTTGCCGCGAGTCCGCCCGCGGTGAGCGAATCGACACCGTCGTTGCGCGACGCGACCTGTTCGGTGGAAGACCTGAGACCCGAGCATGTGATCATTCGTGTCAACGCACCTCAATCGGGCATTACCGTGCTGGCCGACAGTTTTGCTCCGGGCTGGAGTGCCACCGTCGACGGAAAGCGGCAACCGATCCTGAAGGTGAATGGACTCTTCCGGGGCGTGGTCACGCCGCAGGGTCCCTGCGTCATCGAGTTCCGGTATCGTCCGATTGCGTTGTACGCGGGTGTCGCGATCGGATTGCTCACACTGGTCTTGATGCTCGCGGGAGGCTTGCGCGGCCTCTTTCAGAAATCGTGAGTTGATCCTATCCAAGTCTTTGACTTGTTCCTGGACCATCATTAGCATGGTTCTTCGATCTGCCTTCGGGGGTCGTTACAACACGGGAGGAGAGGTTTCATGGCGAAGAAGTTGCGCATTGGGTTCATCGGGGCCGGGGGGATTTCGATAGGCCACTTCAAGCGGTTGCAGGCTACCGGTAAGGCCGAGGTGGTCGCGCTGAACGAGCCTAACAAGAAGTCGTTGGAGCGGATTTACACACATTGCCCAGACTCCAAGGAACTGCCCGTCTACAAGGACTACAAGGTCATGCTGTCGCGCGAGACGCTGGACGGCGTGGTGGTGCAGAGCCCGCACACCGTGCACTACGAGCAGATCAGCACCTGCTTGTCCAAGGGCATTCACGTGCTGTCCGAGAAGCCGATGACCTGCACCATTCAGCATGCGAAGGCGTTAATCCAGCAGGCGGCCAAGGCCAAGCGGGTCTTGATGATTTCCTACCAGCGCCATTTCGATCCACAGTTTCGCTACATGCGCGAGCAGATCGCCAAGGGCGCGCTGGGCGAGATTCAATTCGTGCAAGCCATTCAATCGCAGGAGTGGTTGCGCCTCACCAAGGGCACGTGGCGGCAGAAGCTGGCGCTATCGGGCGGGGGGCAGTTGAACGATTCGGGCAGCCACCTCATCGACATCGTGATGTGGGTGACGGGCATGAAGGTGACCGAGGTGTTCGCCAAGCAGGAGAACTTCGGGGGCGAGGTGGACATCAACGCGACGCTCAGCATGAAGTTTCAGAATGGCGCCCTGGGCAGCATGTCGATTATCGGGAACGCGCCGGGCTGGTACGAGGATCACTCCATCGTGGGCAGCAAGGGAGCCTTCTATCTGCGTCAGGGACTCGGCCTGATCCACCTCGACGCCCATGGCAAGCCTGTCAAGGTTAAGCTGCCGAAATACGCAAAGAATCCAGATGCCAACTTCATCGATGCGATTCAGGGCAGGGATGTGCCGCAGACTCCGCCCGAATGCGGGCTGCGCACCATCGAGGTCACGGAAGCCGCGTGGACGTCGGCCGCTACCGGCAAACCGGTCCGCGTGCCGAAATAGCCGAATCGGGAAACGTGTTAGGATGACCCAGGGCTTGTACTGATCCTCAACGATTGCGCAGGAGCGGATAGACGGTGATTTCGTTGCTGGTGGCGGGTGCCCTGTGGTTGGGTGCGTTTCCCGGAGAGGAGGCGTACCTCAAGGCGCGCGAAGCGGAAACCAAGGGGCATTACGCGGACGCCCTGCCTCTCTATGAGGCGTGCGCCGAGGAGGATCCCCTGCTCGCGCCGTATGCCCGCGTGAGGTCCGCCATGTGCCGGGGCCGTGCCGGTGATCGCGAGGGCGCTGCTGGGGAACTTCAAAAGCTTCTGGACTCGCTCGACGCGGGGCCGTGGAATCGCATGGCGAAGGCCGAGCTGGCTCGCGTGTACATGGCGCTCAAACGTCCGAGTGAGGCCGTGCCCCTGCTGGATTCCGTTCTGAATCTTCCCGCGATCCCACGATTCCTCGAACCCTACCAATGGGATTACGCTGACAGCCTGATCGCCACGGACGCGACGCGTGCCGACGGCTATGCCCTGTGCCTGGCCTTGCTGCGAGACGCGCGCAAGCGCCAGACGCGCCTCGATGCCGCCAAGCGCCTAGCGGCATCGCCCGATATTGGACAGCGCCTCGACGCGGTGAACGCCTATCTCCTCGCCGGGGATACGCACGAGGCCAAGAAGCTGATGCTGATCATGACGCCCGCCTTGTTGCTCGACAAGGGGCGGCATGAGGCACAGGTCCTTTATCTACAAGGCCGCCTCCAACACGGGGGCGAGGGCGGCGCGGGGCGGAAGGCGCTCGAAGCCGTTGTGCATCGCTTCCCCAAAGAGTTGCCCTGGGCGAACCTGGCGCTCGTCTATCTATCGCGCGACGTGGTTTCGTCGTCGAAAGGTGAGCCCGACCTTGCCCTTTTCGACAAGCTGGCCAGTGCCTATCCGGGGACAGAGGAAACGGGAGACGCGTTCTGGTGGCTGGCGCAATGGCTCGCGGGCAAGGACAGACGCGAGGCGGCCGCAAGCAGTTACCTGCGCCTTGCCAAGGTGTGTCCCGAGCACAAACTCGCTGACGATGCGCTCATCGAGGCCGCGATCCTCTACCGGCGTCTTGACAAGACGGACACGTCCATCGAAATCCTGGATAGCCTTGCCAAGGCGCATCCCAATGGAACCAGGACCGCGGAGGCGCTGTTCGAAGCCGGGCGCTTGCGCGAGGCGGCGGGCGATCAGGATGGCGCTGTCGCCGCGTATGGCAAAGCGGCGAGGCTCGTGGGCGATTTTTACGCCCATCGCGCCGTGGAACGCCTGAATGAACTGAAAGTCACGACATCCACGGACCTGCGAGTGTCGGCAGGGCGCTCTTTCATCCGCCCGGTGCCGTTGGGAGACCTGCCTTCGCCCGACTACCCCTCGGGGCTTTCCGAAGAGGCGTGGTTCCAGCGATTGACCTTCTTCGCAAGCCACGGATACGAAGAGGCCGAGTGGGAGGCCTTGGAACTCGTGCCGCGCATGGTCAAAGGTCCCGATCCGGGGCCCTGCTACCGGGCGCTGGCGGATGCCGGCCTCACGGCCATGGCCATCCAAGTCGCAGAGGCTTCCGGTTGGGGCGTGAAGGACGGCGCGCCCACTTTGGAGCGGCTATGGGTGATGTACCCCCGCGCGTACTGGGAACTGGTCCAATGCACGGCCCGTGAAACCGGTCTGGACCCTTTCCTGATACTCGCGGTGGGACGTCAGGAGAGCGTCTTCCAGTCTCGAGTGGTCTCGCCGGCCGGGGCGACCGGCGTCATGCAGCTTATGCCAGGGACGGCGTCCTGGCTGGTCCGGGTGGAACCGGCCGTGGGCGGCGCTCATAGCGGGAACCTGACGCACCCCGCGAATTCCCTACGCCTGGGCGCTTACTATCTCATGAGGATGCTTGAGCGCAACGACGCCAATCTCGTATTCGCGCTTGCCTCGTACAATGCCGGGCCGGGAAACGTCGCGAAATGGAAAAAAAGGACTCCAACCAGCGACATGGAGGCCTTTGTTGAGGCTATTCCCTTTGAGGAGACCCGGGGGTTTGTCAAGAAAGTCCTGGGCAACTACGCGGCTTACCATTCACTATATAATGGGGACCAACGGCTGGCCGCGGCCAGATAGTTTAGTTTGAGCGGGGAATTAGCGGGGAAGGGTTCAGGGGGAGGGGGCAGTGGTCGATAAGAAGGGGGTGTGGCGCGCCAGGGTAAATTGTTGACTAAAATTAGCAATAGTGCACCCGTGCGAATTGCGCAACACATGCTTAACCTTCTGTAATGCTGGGAATTGCGAAGTCCTTGTTTGTTGACACTCCGGATGTTATGTGTTATAAGCTTTGTGACATCTCCCGAGTGGCGCGGTATGATCTGATGTGTTGTTCTTGGGAGTGATCTAAGGGTCCAAGGGGGCCGTGGCGCAGGCGTACCGTGCGTGGGGTTCTGTGTCCATAGTGCTCGAACAAGGGTAGGAATGTGGCGGTTCGCGGCGGCACGGGGATTGTCGCGAGCCCTTCCCGAAAACATGAGCAAAGCGAATCGTAAGGCTCCTGGCAACCCACGTAGCTAGGGGCTATTTTGCTTTTCGGTGGAGGAAACAAAACGTGAAGATGACAAGCGCCGGAAATCGAATTCTCCCCATCCTGACAGCCCTTGCCTTGCTGTCCGCACTGACCCCCACCGCAATGGCACAGATAGATGCGGCCAGTTATACCGCCGAAGACCTCTTGCCCGATGAGAGCGGCCTGCTGCCACTCAACGAGTGGGCGCCGTTGATCCGGATCGAGATGACCTACGCCAGCGCGGACGCGTACGCCCCGCGAATTCTCGAACAGTTGGTTTTCAAGCTGAAACACGATCCCAAGGCGGGCGACCGGTCTTACAATATCCGGGACGTGTTTCAGGCCAGCGACATCTATCAATTGGCCTTTTTCGCCGAAGGAGGCGAAGTGGATGATAGGGGCGTGTTGGACAAGGACGATCAACTCGTTCTTGGCCGTGCGGGTGGACCGTATTCCGGCGTGCCGCTCGTTTTTGACGTGTACGGAAACCTGGTGTACGCAGCCGGAAGTATCGACAATGACCCGGGCACCTTCGAATACGACCTCGCGTTGAGTGATTTCTCCTTCGATACAACCCTTGCGGACGAGGCGATCACGTACATTCTCGCCGTACGAACCACGGCTACGTGGCGTAACTCCATCACCTTGGCGTACGACCACACGATGGCGCGCATGGTCACCCCCGCCCCCGACTTTGAATTCCCTCTCAACCAGGAAGGTAAGCCGGTAGACTCGTACTCTCCCGACTTCTACGCCGATGATCCCGACAAACTCGACCCTGAGACGGCCTATTCATCGAGTTTCGGCGTGTGGGACATCACGAACATCGGCAATACCTCGGCATGGGAAGATGGTCGAATTGGGAACTCGTGGGCGTACCCGAGGTCAATGTACACGCCCCTCGCCGAATACCGGCGTCCTCGATACGACGCGCTATCCACCGCCTTCGACTTGGTGACAGGTGAATTCCTAGAGATCAGACGGCTTTTCCCAGTGGATCAGTGGACTCCTGTCATCGGTCTGAACCTGCACGGAGTTCATACCGTGCGGCAGTCTGGGCCATTGGGCCTCGTAGGCCCTTGGGAAGCGCCAACCGGCCCCACGTTGCGAGAAGTCAATATCATCCTGACGGATATCGGCGCTAACCCGAACGGACCAGCCGGAAATGGCGGTTTCAACCCAATCCAGGGACTTGAAACACTCACCGACATGATCGACAGCTATGGCGGAGGTGGTGACGATCCAGACACCTCCATTCGCAGAGACTTCGGATTCAACGGTATTCAGATATTCCACGACACCGACGGTGATGGGACATTCGATCAGCCCGAGCAACTCGCCGGCGGCGGTGTCAGCTATGCGGGCAAAGACTATCCCATGTACCCAGAGGGTCTTGGACTCGGCGGTTTTGCCGAGCTTCCGGATGAGCGGGTGCCCGGTCTCCCGCAGTGGGAGTACATCCCATTCCCGCCAGGCGGTGGCGACCCCTGGTGGAAGATCCGGCTTCGCCTGAGCTACGGCGGGCGCAGGCAGCCCGACTGGGACGATCCGCCACCTCCCGCGGAGGGCGGCTGGGTCGAGGCGGTTCCGGACGGCAACAAGGACGACGAAGAACGCCCCACCGATTTCGTCAATGACTTCTTCGTTGTCGTGCGGCCGGACGGCGGCTACCAGGACCAGCAGGGATTGAACGGTGACGGCATCGGGATGACGATCGGCGCGGACTTCCGCGCGTTCATCGAACCCCGCCGTTTCAATCCCAACACAGGGTATCTCGATGGCGGTATCTACATCGACAGCCAGATTCCTGAAGACAGCTTCATTGTGGAGGGCATCTACCTCTCCGACGCATGGCAGGCGGACTCCCGTTGGGGCGTGAGCGAGCCGTGGTGGCCGCAGCGGACCCTTAATGCGACCAATGCCAAACCATCGGGCAGCGGTGCGGAAATCCATGACTTGGTCATCACGTATGAAACGAACAACCTGTATAGCCGGATTACTGACGTCCAATATGGCGTTGGAATGTCGTTTGGCCAAGGTGGGTTCAGTACGTTCTTCAGCGATTGGCTGGACCCATTTGGACTGACCGCCTCCACTTTCCAGGATTTCCACAGTGTGGGTGTTGTCTCGTGGTGGACCTGGATCAACGGGAATCCTGCCGCCGACGACCACTTGTTCAACAACTTCCAGTATCCTTACGAAACGGTGTCGTTCTTCGTGCCGGACAGCGACTTGCCGCCCTTTGGGCCGCGTTCCGCGTTTCTGCCGGTACCGCCCACGCAGCCCACGTTGCCGGACTACTCGACGTGGCCGGCGGTTTTGCAGGCAGGCGAGTACCCGCGTGAATCGCAATGGCCGTTGGCGGATCGTGCGGCGCGCTATCTGAAGCAGCACATTGAAACCCAGAGCCGGCCCACGGCGATGATCGGCATTAACCTCGTGGGCGCCGACGATACCACTGTCAACGCGCTGACGCAGATCAAACTGCAGCAGTTGACGGTGGCCTTCTGGGGTCCGGACTTCACTACGGAAGACCTCTTGCCTCTTGATGAGAGCGGCACCGCGACGTCTTCGGGTGTGATGCTTGTTGAAGACACCTCCGGTAACGGCGTCTTTGGAGGAAGCATCACAACTATCGACGAACTGGAACTCGACACGCCGGTCCAGTTGGTGAATCTGGCCTGGAAGACCGTGCCGGAATACGTTGATCTCACCGGCGACGGTGTAGCGGATGACATGAGCGGCGACGGTGTGGTCACTACCGCGGACAAGGCGTGGGTGCTGACGCTGCGCCCGACACAGCCGTGGATTCTTCCCACCATCGACGCTCCAGGTGGGCACTTCCCGGCTCCGGCCGCGAAATCTGTGGCTGCAGTCAGTGACCAGGCTGAGATCGGCGAGAGCGATGCCAAGGCTGATAGCAACTCCGAATCCGGTGACACGAAGGCAGCCAAGGCGGCCATCAGCAGTTCGGGCAAGTCCTACTGGTCCACCGAACCCATGACCATCGACCAGGATGCCGAACGGGCGGCCCGGTCCACCAAGGCGATAGGACCGGCGGGTCACCCTGGAGACGACCTGTTTATCGTGGTAAGGACTTCGGACAAGCTCAAGCGTTTCGAGCAGTTCCGAGCAGTGGTACCCTCGACCTTGCCGGAGCGGGCGGTGTCCCTGCGGACCGCGGGCATTCAGTTGCTGCCGCAGACCCCGATCAGCCAGAGCATTTACCAGAAGAGCCAGCCCGAAGAGGGTGTGGAGCCGTACTACGGTCCGGTGAACGCGGCCTACAAGCCCGCCACGCCGTGGCTCAGCTATGACTTCGGTTACGATATGATTGAAGCCAACGTGGGGTGCAAGCTCGTGGACCTCACGGGCAGCGGCCAGACCATCGTGAAGAACAGCGGCGATGTGGCCGTTATGGGTATCGACCTGAGCACCAACCGCGGCGACTCGACGGGCATTGCG
Source organism: Candidatus Hydrogenedentota bacterium (assembly GCA_020849535.1). Taxonomy (GTDB): domain Bacteria; phylum Hydrogenedentota; class Hydrogenedentia; order Hydrogenedentales; family SLHB01; genus JAHDWY01. The sequence continues at coordinate 24,112 of JADLGB010000185.1, read as the reverse complement.
GCATCCGGCAACAACGGCGCCGGGACGCCCGCAGTCTTTACCGTGGGCGGCGCAGGCTGGACCGCCGGTGCGTTCACGAACTACTTCCTGATCGACAAGAACTACCAGGCGTTCCGGATCACCGGAAACGACGCGACCAAGCTGTTCCTCGACGCGGCCGCGAATGCCACGGGAACGCCCGCGACCGGCGCGTGGAAGATCGTGCGCGACCCGACCTTCCTCGAACAGCTCATCGTGGAAATCTACGATACGGACCACGACGGTGGATTCAATATTCTGGACGATTTGCTGCCGCTGGATATCGATCACGAGCAGAGCGGCATGAAGATTTACCGCGACAACGACTTCAACGCGAACAACGCCAACGGCGTCTTTGACGCAGGCGATATTCCGGTGGAGTTGGACTACGCACCGTTCCAGATCGGCCAGGCGGGTGAACCCGACACGCAGGTGATGTTTGTCTTCTCGACTCCGGGTACGGACGGCATCCCGACCTCGACTGCGCAGCAGACGCGACACCGTCAATGGGTTCCGGACTCGTTCGGGACGGTCTCGACCGATCCGAATCAGGGGCCGGAGTTCTTCGTGGTGATCAGCACGTCTGAGAACATCACGGTTGGAGACGACTTCAGCCTGGGCTTGGTCTCCGTGGGACCGAACACGCCGACGGAACCCGACCCCGATACCTTCCCGCCGCCACCGGCGGCACGCGTGGGTGAGTTCGATGTGTTCAGCGAGTTCCCATGGGGTTACCGCGCGATCGGTCTGATCACGTTCTTCCAGGCGGAGCCGTACTACAAGCAGTATCCGGAAGTGGACAATTCCGGGTTCAACTGGGTGCGGTCGTCGGTGAACAAGGCCCTCCAGACGAGCAACGTCACCGCGGTTCAGGGCACCGTCCAAGGTAACGATGTGGTGATTACCAACGTCGTGCCATTCCAGCTCTCGAAGGAAACTCCCGCAGGTGGGTTGACGATGTCGATCACGGGCGTGAACTTCGGAACAAGTCCCACCGTCTCGCTCGACGGGACTGCCCTGACCGTCGTGAATGCGACGAACACGAACATCATCGCGACGTTGCCTGGTGGCACCATTGTCGACCCGGATAACGATGGGTCGGCCAGCCTGAAGGTGACCAACTCGACGACCGGAAAGTTCGGGTTCTTCTCGAACTTCACGATCACCAGTGGCAGCGGAGGCACGGCCCCGTCGATCACGGGCGTCAATCCGAGCGAGGGAGAAGACACCGACTTCCCAGTGACCATTACCGGAACCGGGTTCGACGATCCGAGCGTCAGCTTCGGCGGCACCCAAATGCCGGTACAGGCCTGGACGCCAACGTCTATAACGGTTGGCTTTCCGGTTGGCGGCATCCCCACGACAGGCTACTTGGACGTGACCGTGCAAAACGGCTCATCGGGCCTGTTTGACGTGCTCCCAGACGGCTTCCGCTACATCAACAGTCCGACTGGTGGCGGTGGCGGAGGCGGCTTCGGAGGCAACTTCGGTGGCATCAGCCCCTGCTTTATTGCCACTGCGTCCTACGGCACGCCGTTCGATGGAAAGCTGGACGTGTTCCGCGAGTTCCGCGACGCGGTCCTCTTGAAGAGCGCGCCCGGGGCGGCCCTGGTTGACCTGTATTACACCATGAGCCCGCCGATTGCGGACCAGGTGGCCAAGCACCCGGCACTTGCCGTAGCGGTGCGAATTGTGCTAACACCAGTGGCGTGGTTCTTGGAATCGCCCATCGCGGGGTCGGCGGTTCTCGTCCTTGTGGCGGGCCTGACCCTGGCCGGATTCCAGCGCAGACGCAGCGCTGTACGCGCCAAGAATTGATGCGATAGAAATCCCCGGGGGTGGTGTGCCATCCCCGGGGAATCTCAGAGAAAACGTCGCCGGACGGGAGCCTGGAACGGCCGCGCCGAAACGGAAGAGAAAGGATTGACCCGGTGAGCAAGACAATCCGAACGCCGCTGCGTGCTGCATTGCTAGCCCTCGCAGTGATGATTACCCTCCCCGACGCACATGCCTTCTACCCCTTTGGTTTCTTCAACGAATCCGGCGAATTGATCATCATTAAGTGGCCGCTCGACGTGCTTGACGTTGACGGCGATGGCGACGTCAGCGGCGATGGCGACGGCATCCCGCTAACCTTCGAGTCCGGCAACGGGGACGACGGCTTCACCTCGGTTGAGGTGGATAAGCTCTTCGCGGGATACGAGGAGTGGGAACATGTCGCCTCCGCCTACATTGCGTTTCGCACTACCCAGAACATTGTCGATCCCGTTGAAATCGAGTCAGGCCTAGACACGATAGACGCCTTCAATGTGGTCGTATTCGAATCGGAAGATGACATCACGGAGCAAGGAGGCTCCGTTACTAACGGGGCACTGGCCGTTACTCTTGTTGCCAATACCTTTGAAGACACCTTTGTCACGATTGGCGACACGACTTTCCCCATGGCGGGTGGACAGATTCTCGATGTGGACACCGTTGTCGGGGCCATAGCTCGGGAAATTGAGAACACAAGTGACGAAGTCACACTCCAGGGCGTGACTACTGTCGCCGCGGGGACCACCATTGGATTGGGCTACAGCCCGCTGGCGAATCTGGATGAAAACGCCTCGGAGCAGGAAGGCGTCAGCGTTGAAGATCGGGTGGTCTCAATCCGCGGGTTCAATGGCAACCTCAGCCTGCGCGGCGTGACGCCCACCATGCGCAACGATCTCCTCGTGTACCTCGAAGAGAATAGCTCTCTGACGGACTCCCACCAAGACTTGGCGCCGGACGACATCGCCGCGATCACCTTCATGTACCCACGCAGCTCGATCGATATTTTCTTCGATCTCGAACAACGCGCGCGTACGCAGGCCAAGGACGGTTTCGCCTCGGAGCCAATCGCGGGAGCGTGGATTCGGGCTTGGTGCGATGCCGACAACGATCCCGGGACGGCGCGCGTGCCGATGTTCGATACCTTCACCGGTCTGTACGAGTGGGAACAGAACACCGATTTCCGCGGACACTTCCAGTTGAAGGGGATGCTGAAGCAGTTGGAGACTTCTGAAGAGGTGTCCTTCACGCCTACGTACACCTTCTCGTCGAGCGAGTTTCTGCCCGACATCTTCCCCGGTGACGAGCGGACAGCCTACGACACGACCCACGGGGGATTCCAGCTTGGCACATCGACGGGCTTCGGTTTCGATACCCTGTTCCCGGCCGAGGTCTTCGCCGAGGGCGAGAATCTGCTGGGCATGCAGAATGTCAACCAGGGTACCCCGCTCTACTTCGACCTGGGCCGCCGCAAGATTGTGAGCGAGGTCAGCGGCAAGACCTTGGATGTTCTGCTCGCCGCGGGCCGTCCGATGTTCGGCGACCAGAATGCGGTATGTCCACTCAACGTGGTTGTGGCCGGCCTCGAGACGGTTCAAGGACCGACCATGCTCCGCGGCCTGCGCGACAAGGTGCTTTTGAACACCGCCGCGGGAACCGCCTTGGTCGATGCTTACTATCGCAGTTCGCCCGTCATGGCGCAGTATCTTTTGGACCACCAGTACGCCCTGGCCGGTGCGCGCCTGTTGGCCCGCGCCGCTGAGTGGACAATTACCCACGCGGAATGGCTCCTCGGGTTCGTTACGATGCTCCTGTGCGGGATCCTGGGGCGGCGTTACTACCGGCGCGCGGGGAGCGCGGCGGCTCTGGTGGCGTTCGCAGGCGCCGCGGCATTCCTCACGGCGGCACCCGCCCACGCCCTTCTGACTCCTTACGACATCTCGGACTACGTGTGCTTGTCAACCGATGTGATTCATGGCAAGGTCACTTCCGTGGAGAGTTACTGGACGGACAACAACACGCGTATCGTGACGGACGTGACCGTCACCGTGGCGACCGTGATCAAGGGCGACCAGAACAAGAACGGGCAAGTGCACTTTCAGTTGCCAACGGGCCGGGTCGGTGCCATCCAGCGATTCTCCCCGGACATTCCGTCCTTTGATCGGGGCGAGGAAGTGATTCTTTTCTTGAAGTGCCAGGAGCGCGGTTTTGCGCTCATGGGCGGCATCGCGGGCAAGTACGTGGTCAAGCACGACCCGCGCACCGGCAAGAAGTACGTTTTGCCCCAGTCGATCCCCGGCAAAGAACGGCTCGAGAAGGAAGTCCGGAAGATGAACGCCGTGGCCGCGGTGGAGAAGGGTGATACGCCGGCCGCCAAGTCTGAGCCCGTCCGCGCCATCGTTCCGCTGGAGGAATTCATCGCTCATCTGCAGCGTGTTGAGCGCGAACGCAGTGCCCAAGAGAAGCAGACGTAACAAGCCCTAAGATTTTGATTTCCCGCGCTTTGGGTTGGATAGCCGGCCCAAGGCGCTTCTGTTTTGGGAAGGGCGCGACTCGGGTTCCACGAAAACGCAACTCCACGCGCAGGCCCTGCTTTGTCGTTGCATTAGGGAACGCCGTGGGATAGACTTCCTTCGTGTAGGTTATGGGCTTGGCGGTTGGTGCTTGTGCATGCATGACGCCTCGTCAACCTTCGCCAGTCAAAATGCGTTACTCCTGCGGCGATAAGGGTTTCTCCGCTTTTGATCACCCTGTCCCCGGATACGCCGACGACAGTGGCCGCGGCGGAAGGATCACAAAGCGCCGTCCGACAGGGGCGGTTTTCCTCTTGGGCGGCAGGACGGCATTCGTGGGCGCGGTCTACTCGGCGCCCGCGTCATACAATTTGTGCTACACGTGGCCGACCCGGCCACAGAGGGTTGGATGGTTAAGGGTCTTCTGATACGGCAGGCGTTTGTCATCGTAGACCTGACGCTTGCTTTGCTGGTGGCCTTATTCGTGTACCTGATTGCCGAAAGGCTGCTACGGGAGAATCCCATCGCCGTTGGCCCCGGAGACCTGGGTGGCGCCCCCACGGAAACCTTCCAGCTTCCCAGGGTGGGGCCTCTCTCCGATTACGCTGTCATCGAGACCAGCGGCTTGTTCGGCCCCGCGGCGAATATGGCCACTCCAGCTGCTCCCACCGAAGAAACCCAGGTTGTCGTTGCGGCTCCGCCGACGCTGACCCTGCACGCCACCGCGGCGTCGGAGGAGCCAGGCGATCCTCAAGCGACAGCGGTCATCGAGAATAGCGCGGCGGCCAGCCTGCAGAAGATCGCGACCTACTACCTCAACCAGCCGGTGACCGCGGAGTTGTCGTTGAAAGAAGTTCATCCGCGAAAGGTGATCCTCGAAAACAAGGTCGCCAACACCATGGCCACGCTGGAAATGCGGGATCCCACGGAGAACCCGGCCCCCGTGACACCGGCCTCAATGGCACGTGGCCCGCAGAAGCGGCCTCCGTCCGCCGCGGCGGAAACCGCGAACACCGTGGCGCTTAATCGTGAAGAACTGGTTCAGGAACTCGCCTCGTACAACTACGCGGACGTAGTGAGCACCTTGAACCCGCAGATGGCCGAGGATGAGAACGGCAACGTGGTGGGGATTTCTTCCGACAATTTTGCGAGCATTCCGCTGGCGAGTCAGGTCGGTTTACAGAATGGCGACGTCGTCAACACCATCAACGGCATCAAGATCGACAGCGATCAAAAGCTCGCGGAGATATTCGAAAAGTTCTCGAATGCAAGCTCGTTTCGGCTCGGCGTCACGCGGAATGGGACGCCTATGATGCTTACCTTCAAGTTGGAGTAGTCAACCGGTGAATCAGCCCGAACACGATGGCCGCCGGAATTCGCGAAGGGGACAACACATGCGCTGGCTCTTGGTGGTTGGTATTGCCGTCCTTACCTTGGTCCAGGGGGGGTGGGCCCAAGCTGCGGACGATTCGTCAGCCCAGCCCATGGACAACTCGTCCACACAGCCCTCAGGCGGTATGTTCAAGACACGTGTGAAAGCCCGCGACAAGGCGCGGGAACGTGAGGCCAAGCAGAAGGAAGCCCAGACCAATGCGGAGGCAAGCACCCCGGCAGAGGCTGCGGCTCCAATACCCGTAGGAGAGGCACCCACACCGGAAACGCCGCCCGCGGATCAGGCTTTCCAGTCCGTGCCGCCAGCCGAGCCCGGCCCCGCGCCCGTCACCGAGCCGGGACCGTCCGCGGCAGTGTCTGGGCCGCCACCTGGCCCCCCGGGGCCGGGAGGAGCGCCTGGACCGCGGCAGATTGGCACGCCGCCCACAGCGCCTCCATCGCTGCCCGTAAATGAATTCCGGCCGAAATCGGGGGAGATGCAGACGGAGCCTATCCGCCTCGACTTCGATAATCTGGATCTCGGACTTGTCATTCAGATGCTGGCCCCGATGATCGGGAAGACCTTTGATGTGGACCAGCAGGTAGCGGCGCAGAAGGTCACCGTGGTGAGTCACGACGAGATTCCCGCGGACATGGTGTACTACGTTCTCGAGTCCATCCTCGCGTCGCGCGGCATGAAGATGATCGAAACGGTTGACGGCCATCTGGTCAAGATCCGGCCCGTCGCGGAAGACGTCCAAGATGCCCCCATGGTGACCGACGGCAAGGCACGCCCCGAAGGCTACGATAACTACTCGTACCACATCGTGAACGTGCAACACAGCGACCCCGTGGAATTGTCGACGATTCTCCCGAAGGTGGGGTCCAAGCAGGCTCTCGTGCACGTGTATGCCAAGACGGGCACGCTGATCCTCTACGACACGGCGACCGGTATTCGGAACATGCTCGACTTGCTGGAACTGGTCGATATCCCCGGATACGACGAAGATGTGGAGTTTTTCTGGCTCAAGTTTACGCGAGCCGAGGTGATCTCGGAGCAGATCCAGCAAGTTCTGATGGGCCCTGAAGGCGAAGGGGCCGCGGCCGCGGTGCAGAACGCCCCGGCCATTCGTACGCCATCCACCGTATCGCGCTTGCAGCGGCAGCCGCCGGGTCAGGGGCAATCCACGGTAGTCAGTTCGGAGCTGAGCCTGCGCATGGTGCCCGATGAACGGCTCAACGCCCTCATCGTCGTGGCGTCGAGGCCGCTGATGGACCAAGTCCGCGATCTCATCGAGAAGTTGGACACGCCCACCGCGCCCGAGTTGAACAATATGCACGTGCGTCCCCTGTTGCACGCGGACGCGGAGGCGATGGAAACCGCGCTCAACTCGATGCTCGGTGGAACGTCTTCGCGCACTTCGAGCAGCCAAAGCGGATCGGGGCAGGGCGCCAGTGGTTCCATGGGTGGAGGCGGAGGAGGCGGCGGTGGTGGCATGGCGAATACGGAGGTCCAGCCGTTCGAGAAGCAGGTCACGATCACTCGTTACGACCAGACCAATTCCTTGCTGATTATTGCGTCGCCCCAAGACTTCAAGGTGCTGGACAGCGTCATCGCGCAACTGGACGTGCCCCCGAGGCAAGTGCACGTGGAAGCGCAGATCCTCGAAGTGTCGATTGGCGATCGTTACCGTTTGTCCGTGGAGTCGGCCGGCCTGACCGCCAACGATTATTTCGCGCTCAACGGCGTGGTCAACCTCGCCAATGTCCTCACGCAAGGTCCCTTGGGCGCGCTCGAGAATACGGATGATATCCTGAGCCTTGGAATCATTGACGACACGACGACACTCACCATCCCCGATGGGAACGGCGGGGTCGTCACGCAGGAGGTGCCGAACATCCCGCTCCTGCTTACCGCGCTGGAATCCTTGACCTCACTGGATGTGTTGTCGCGGCCCAGCCTGACGACCGTCGACAATGAAGAGGCCCACATCCTGGACGGCCAGGAGGTGCCGGTCATCCGCGGCAGCCAGCGTTCCCTCGACACCAGCGTGGATACGAACAGCAGCGTATTCAATACGACCGACCGGCGCGACGTCGGCATCAGCCTGACCGTCACTCCGCAAATCAGCGAAGGCGATTACGTGTTCCTGGAACTCGAGGTCAAGGTGGAACGGCCTATCCAAAGCACCGTCGGGCTCGACCCCAACCTGGTCGGGCCGACCTTCTCCAAGTCGGAGATTGTCAACAAAGTGGTGGTTCGCGACGGATCCACGGGGGTTTTGGGCGGCCTCATCAGTGAAGCCACAGACCGGTCCCGGCGCCAGACGCCTCTGTTGGGCGATATCCCGGGGCTCGGCTGGCTGTTCCGGCGCAAGGATGACCAGCGCACCAAGCGCAACCTCGTCGTGTTGCTCACGCCGCATATCATGAAAGAAGGCATCGACTACGATCGCAAGACGCAGGCGGAGATCGACTACTCGGCAAAGGCCAACGCTGACATTCTGTTTGAAAAGGGATTCATCAAGAAGATCGACACGAAGCGCGACATGCGCAACAATTACCGTCCGACAGACGCCGCGCTCGAAGAAGCGAAATCGAAGGACAAGTTCAAGCGCGGAGACGTGGAGAAATAACGGTGGCGAACGGTAAGCGCCCCACATTGCTTGGCGAGATTCTCGTGAGCCTGGGCTATGCCCATCAAGAGCAGGTTGACGAGGCCCTCGAGCTGCAGAAGATCCGGCCCAAGCGCATCGGCGAGGTCCTGACGGACGTGGGCTATGTGGAAGAAGATCACGTCATCGAGGCGTTGAGCGAGCAATTCTCCATACCCTTTGAGCGCAATGTCCGGGACTCGCTGGACGCTTCGCTCACGACAAAGGTGCCGATCAACTTCATCCGTGAATACCGGATGGTCCCGTTCCGTCAGAACGGCGCGGCGTTCTATGTCGCCTTGAGCGACCCGGTGAATCTGCTGCCGTTGGACGACCTCCGGATGCTACTGGGCGGGCCCGTGCTGCCCGTGCTGTGCCGGGACCAGGACATTCAGATGGTCATCGACGGCTACTTCGATCAGCAAGGCGAGAACGCCCGCGACATGATCGACAACATCGTCCTGGCGGGCGATGAAGACGCGGACATTCCGACGCTGGATGCGCTCGATTCCGAGCGCGACCTGCTGGACCTGGCGAACGAAGCGCCAATCATCAAGCTCATCAACCTCCTCATTTCGGGGGCGGTCAAGGAGCGCGGGTCGGATATTCACATCGAACCGTTCGAGCGCGAGGTGCGGGTCCGGTACCGGATTGACGGCGTGCTGTACGAGAAGCTGAGCGTGCCCAAGTCGCAGCAGGCGGCCATCATTTCCCGCGTGAAGATCATGGCCAACCTGAACATCGCCGAGCACCGCCTGCCGCAGGATGGCCGCATTAAGATCCGGTTGAGCGGCAAGGAAATCGACATTCGCGTGTCCATCATTCCGATCGCGTATGGCGAACGCGTCGTGATGCGTATTCTCGAAAAGGGGACCTTCCTCTTCGGGCTCGAAGAGTTGGGCATGGACCCGCACGACTACAAGCTGTTCGACAAACTGATCACCAGTTCGCACGGCATCATCCTGGTGACGGGCCCGACCGGTTCGGGCAAGTCCACGACTCTGTATGCGGGGTTGCAGCGCGTCAGTTCGCCGGAGTTGAACATCATTACGGTGGAAGACCCCATCGAGTATCAGATGCCGGGGATCGGCCAGATTCAGGTGCGCCCGAAGATTGGCCTCACCTTCGCAGCGGGCCTGCGCAGCATTCTGCGCCAAGACCCCGACGTCATTCTCGTGGGCGAAATCCGCGACCTGGAGACGGCCGACATGGCCATCCAGGCGTCCTTGACCGGACACTTGGTGTTCTCCACCTTGCACACCAACGACAGCGCGGGGGCGATCACCCGGCTGGTGAACATGGGAATCGAACCGTTCCTGGTCAGTTCGTCCACGATCGCGATCATGGCACAGCGCCTTGTGCGCAACATCTGCAATCACTGCAAGGAGCCGTACGAGCCGGAACTCGAGAGTGTTCTGGAGTTGGGGCTTACCCGCGAGCAGGCGCAGGGAAAGATCGCGTACCGCGGCAGAGGTTGTGAGAAGTGTCAAGGTCGCGGTTACTACGGGCGCACCGGCATCTTCGAGTTGCTGGTCATGACCCCGCAGGTCCAGGAACTGACGCTTCGGGGAACCGACTCCAACGTCATCAAGCGCGAAGCCAAACGTGAGGGCATGCGGACGCTGCGCGAAGACGGCGCCTCCAAAGTGTTCAAGGGCATTTCCACGATCGAAGAAGTGATGCGTGTGACCCGCGACGACATCCTCATGGAAGTGACGGAGTAGGCCCATGGGCGTGTACGAATACGAAGCCATGGCGAAATCCGGCAAGTCCGTACGCGGCATTATTGATGCGGACACCGCGGCGGCCGCGCGCCGCAAGTTGCGCGAGCAAGCCCTGTATCCCACGCGCCTGGAAGAGACGAATGCGAAGAGCGGTGGGCAAAGCACCGAGGTCCGCGGCGGCGGGATGGGTCGCATTTCCCAGCGCGACATCTCGATGATGACGCGGCAGATGGCGGTGCTCCTGCAGGCCGGTATGCCGCTCGTGGAAGCCATGGGCGCGCTCCTCGAGCAGACGTCCAGTCCCCGGCTGAAGAAAACGATCTACGAAGTCCGCGACCGCGTGAACGAAGGCGTCAGCCTCGCGGATTCCCTGGCCGCGCACAAGCGGGTCTTTTCCGAGTTGTACATCAACATGGTGCGCGCGGGCGAAGCGAGCGGGGCGTTGGAAGGCGTGCTCGTGCGGTTGGCGGACATTCTCGAGCGGCAGGTCCGCATGAAGCACAAGATTGCGTCCATGCTGGCCTACCCCATTCTGATGGCCTTGGTGGGGGTGGGCATTGTCACCTTCATGATGGGCTTCATCGTGCCCAAGATCATTCAGATCTTCGAGAAAGAGCAGCGTGAGCTGCCAACCGTCACGACCATCATGATCAACACGTGCAATTTCGTGCGCGACTGGTGGTACTTGCTGGTGCTGGCGATCGTCGGCGGTTTCGCCGCATGGCGGTTCTGGGTGTCCCGGCCCGAAGGCCGCCGCCGCTGGGATGCCATCAAGTTGAAGCTGCCCGTGCTGGGTCCGCTGTACATCAAGATGATCAGCGCCCGGTTTTCCCGCACCCTCGGCACCATGCTGCAGAGCGGGCTCATCATGATGACCGCCCTGGACGTGGTGAAGAGCGTCGTGCAGAACAAGGTCGTCGAGGCCGCCATGGACGACGTGAAGAGCGGGGTGCGCCGCGGACGCGATCTCACGGTGCCGCTGCGCGAAACGGGCCTGTTTCCGCCCATGTTGCTTCACATGGTGGAGTTGGGCCAGCGCAGCGGCGAACTCGAAAACATGCTGATTCGCGTCGCAGACACGTACGACGAAGACATCGAATTGACCATGAACGGGATCGTAAGTCTGCTGGAACCCCTGTTGATTATCATCATGGGTGTCCTTGTGGGATTTCTGGTGTTCTCGATCCTGCTTCCCATTTTCGACATGAGTTCCGGCGTTTAGGAGGGATGAATCATGCGCAGATCCAATGAAACAGGGAAAGAAGCGAGCTTGGCCGCTCGGTTTACCCGCGGCACCGCTGGTTTCACACTCATCGAGCTGATGGTAGTCATCGTCATCTTGAGCCTTCTGGCGGCGGTCGTCGTGCCCAAATTCATGCTTGCGACGGATGACGCGAAGGTGGCCGCGGCCAAGACGCAGATCGCCAACTTCCGCATGACGCTCGACATGTACAAACTGAAGTTCGGCAACTATCCCAAGACGAGCGAAGGGCTCAACGCCCTGATCAACAATCCGAAGCAGAACCTCATGGAGACGGAATCAATCCCTCCCGACCCGTGGGGCAACCCCTATCTCTACACCTGCCCGGGCCAGAATGGGCGTGATTATGACCTCGTGTCCTACGGTGCCGACGGCGTGCAGGGCGGTGACGGATACAACGCGGATGTCCAAAGCTGGAATCTTCAGGCGAAGCAGTGACCTGTGAGGGCGTCGGCATGGTGTCCCAACCAAACGGCTGGATGCGGTTTACGCCCGTGTGCGCGTCACGGCGCGCCGGGTTCACGCTGATTGAGTTGGCCTTTGTCACCGGACTCATCGTGCTGGTGCTGGCCATCGCCATGCCACGTCTCATGCCGGTGTTCGCATTCAGTCAGTTGGAGGGGAGCGCGCGCCACTTGGCCAACTACGGCCGCGCCGCCATTGCCTACTCCGCGTTCAAGCAGGAACCCATCACCTTCCGCTATAACTTCGAGACTAATGAGTACTGCGTGCTTCGCTGGATTGAAAAGCAGGAGAGCATCTTCGAAGGGTCGGACTTGGCGGTCGAGAACCAACCACTCGAGATTAACGTCGAGACGGCGCTGAACCTGGCGAGCCAACAGGGGCTCAGTCCCGAAGAGCGCGCCGCGCAGGTGCAGGATTTTGAATACCAACTGGACCTATCCTTCCGCCGCTCGCTGGAAGCCCGTGTGAAGAATGTGCCTCGCGACGGCTTGCTCGCGGGAATCAACCCGCTCGAGGAGTTCGAGTTTTCGTTGGATGAAGAAGAGGAAGAGGAGCGGGAAGAGCTGACGACTTCCACGTTGATGCGCACCGCGTTCCCGCCGGATGTGAGAATCGTGGCTATCCGCATGGGCGATGAAGAGTACGTCAAGGGCGTCGTCGACGTCGAGATCACTCCAGTCGGCATCTCGGATGCCGTGGCCTTTGTTTTGCAGAGCACGGATGGCGATACCTTTCGTGTGGAATGGGACGCCATCACCGGGGGCGCGCACCTTGCCCGCGGCGAGGGAGTCGAGCCATGAGGCCCTTGCGCGCAGCACGAGACCCGGAGCGCGGCGCAAGCGGCTTCACGTTGATTGAGGTGTTGATAGCCGTCGCGATTCTGGGTTCGGCGCTATTCATTCTCCTGGAGGCCCACTACATGGCGCTGCGCGCCAACACGGAGTTGCGCGACGAAGTCATGCTGCGCAACCTCACTGCGCAGGCCATGGGTATTGCCGAAACGGAGGTGTGCGCGGGTACGTTTACCGACTCGCAGGATTTCGGCAAGCGATATCCGGACTTCTCGTATTCATTCGACGCGCAACCGGTGGGCGAAGAGTACCCCGCGCTGTATGAAGTCCTCGTGACCGTGGAAGGCCCGAACGTAAAGCGCGAAGTGCGCAGTTTCATGCTGACCCGCGATCCGGCGGCCTTCCTGCCGGAAGGGGTGAGCCCCGAAGATGCGGCAGCCAACGCAAGCGGAGCGGGCGGTCTGACGCAAAGGGTCACCGAATGAGAAACCGCGGATTCACTCTGCTTGAAGTGCTGATCGCGATCTCGATCCTCATGATCATCGTGATCGTGCTGTACACCAGTTTCAGCAGCGTGGTCAACACCATGGGCGCGGCCCGGGTCACCGCCGAGGAAGCGCGCCTGCGCTTGTTTCTCGAGCGTAGTCTCCGGGCCAATCTCACGGCCACGTATACCGACCGTTCGATGGAGGAAGAGGTCTTCCGCTTTGTGGGCGTCGATGACGAGACCCGCGACGGTCCGAACGATTCGCTCCGGTTCGTCTCCGTGAACACGCTCATGGGCGGCAGCGGCCTTCCTGGCGATCTCAAGGAAGTGCGCTACGGAACCATAGGCGGACCGGAATCGGAGTTCGATCCCATTGAATTCGAGGATGATGAAGGTAATCCCCTGGACAAGCAGCGCAAACTGGAGGCCGTCGAAACCCCGCTGTTCGGCGCGAACGTTCAGGAGCTGGATCCCGATACCGGCTTTGTGAAACCCGCCGAAGGTGAGGATAGCGGAGTCTCGTTCGCGGAAGAGCAGTACCAGGCGCCGTCGTGGTCGGTTCCTATCCGGACCGTTGATTTCTCCTACTTCGACGGCACGGAGTGGGTGGACGAGTGGGACTCGCAGCTCACCGGGCGCATCCCGTGGTGCGTGCGCGTGCGCATCAATTTCGCGCGCACGGAAGAGCAGCTCGAAGAAGAGGAAGACCTGGGACTGAGCGTCATCGACAACCCGGAGTTCGAGGTGGTCGTGCCCTTGCCCGCCGGAATGGGCAGCACCCAGGATGCGCGGGCTCTGGCGGATATGGAGGCCTTGCAGGACGAGGCGACCGAGAACGAGGTGGAGCCTGGCGATCCACGCGACCCGAATGAGCAGAGCGATGACAACGTTCAGGTAATAGGCGATCCCAGCGGGCGACGTGGGAGGCCCAGACGATGAACCCCCGCCGATCAACACGCCGAAATGACGAAGGGGTGGCCCTGCTGCTCACTCTGTTGTTTGTCGCCCTGTTGACCGTGTTGGTAGTCGAGTATGTGTACGAAACGCAGGTAGAAACCTCCGTGGTGGCCGCCAGCCTGAGCGACTTCGAGGCGTTGACTGCCGCCAAGTCGGCCGTCAACACGGGCTTGTCGATGCTGGTTTCGGACGCGCTGACCATGCCCGGCGAGGCGGTCGCGGGGACCACAAGCACCCAGTCGAGTTCGTCTTCGGAGGCGATTTCGGGTGGTGTCGCCTACGACAGCCTGGATGAGCCGTGGGCGTATGGCGTTCCGTTTCAAGAACTGAACAATGCCGTGATGGAGTGTTCCATCAGCGATGAGTTTGGCAAGCTGAACCTGAACGCCCTCTTCCGCCGCGGAGCGCGCCAGCAATCAACGGAGGAGTCCGCGGAACTGTCTGAGTCCGAGTACGATGAAATGGAGGAAGCGGACGAGACGCTCGAACTGACGCTCCAGTATCTGTTTGAGGAGCGCGGCGCGGAAGGGGATGTGGTCGACGCGATTCTGGACTGGATCGATTCCGACGACGACACGCGGCCCAACGGGGCGGAATCGGACTACTATCAGTCACTCTCGAAACCGTTTAGCTGCAAGAACGGGCCGATTTCGTCCGTGGAGGAATTGCTCCTGATTCGGGGAATCACGCCGGAGCTGTATTTTGGGGACCCGGAACTGGAGCAGGTGCCCTTGTCTGAGTTGCTGACCGTAAACGGGCACCGCACCGGCAAGATCAATCTCAATACGGCCCCCTACGAATTGCTGTTGGCCCTTGGCGAGGCGATAGGGATGCCGGGCCTTGCCGAAATCGCGATTGAAGAGCGCGAGTTGAGCCCGTTTGTGTCGGAGGAGGATATCGAGACTCGAGGCGTAGTCCCTTCCGAACCGGAAGATAACGATCGAAACGAGGAGAGCGGGAGAACCACACAATCCAACCCCTTCACCGTTGCCAGCAGCGCGTTTCGCTTGCGCGGCAACGGACTGGCAGGGGAGGCCCGCGTGCGGATCGAGGCCGTGCTCTGGCGCGACGTCCAGATGGGCGCCGAGGGGTTCCGCTTGCTGCAATGGAGAGAACTGCGATGAAGCTGTCGGCGAAGATCGCCGCGTTTGAGATCGAAGGTGACGAGGTCCGGGCCGCCGTGGTGAGGACCGGCGGGAAGACCCCCGTCGTACTCGAGACCCACGCCCAGCGCGTGCCCTCCGCGGGACCCGAAGGCCGGCGTGCCGCGCTGGTTCAGACGACGCGCGAAATCCTGGGCCGTATCAAAGGGCGGCCTCAGCTTTACGTGTTGAGCGTGGGATGTCAGCACGCCATCGTGCGTGCCCTCAACATCCCATTCCGGGGACGGAGCAAGGTTTCCGCAGCGGTCGCGTTTGAACTCGAACCGTATCTCGCTGTCCCTGTGGAGGATCTTGCCGTCGACCACGGTGTCATCCGGGAAATCGATGGTGAGACTGAAGTCTTGGCCGTGGGCGTCCGGCACTCGCTATTGGAAGAGCAGACTTCGGTTCTTGCGGAGGCTGGCGTGCTTGTTGAAGGCATCAGCTTAGACGTGGCGGGTCTCACCAGCCTGTGGTTGGGCGGCCGTCGCGCCGTGACCGGGCTGCATGCTCTGCTGCACGTCCGCGAGACTGCCTGCGTGCTCACCATCGTCTACAACCGGTCCATCGCCTACATACGGCCTCTTCCGATCGGCGCGAAGAGCATGCGCGAGAACCCGCAGGCGGTATCGCGTGAGGTCCGGAATTCGCTGCGTGCGTTCCTGGCCAATTGGCGCGGGGAATCTTCCATTGCCGAACTGACCGTGACAGACGCGGAACTCTCGCCTGCCGAACGGGATGCGTTTGAAGAAGGGATGCAGATTCCCCTTGTGTATGAGTCCCTTTCCGACGGATTGAAAGGCGCGGAGCACCTCGGGCAGGAGGGTATCCCCGCAGGCGAGGCACCCTCTGGAACGGATGAGACCGAGGCCTTGCAGGCCAACACCCGCATTTGCCCCAACTACTGGGAGGCGGCGGTGGGTGTGGCGGCCGCGGCCGCAGGTTCAGGGGTATCTTTTGAATTCCGCAAAGGCACGCTCGCTTCGGCAGGCACCGCGCGCGGCATGACGTTGCACTTCGTCTTCTCCGCCTGTTTGCTGCTGCTGGTGCTTGCGGGTGCCGTGGGGTATTGCGTGCTGGACTACCGGCGTAACATGGAGGAGATCAAGCGCTGCGGCGACGAAATCTGGGCGATCTACACGAAGACGTTTCCGGATGCGGAGAGCGCGAAGGAACGTCTGGAAAAGACCGACATCGGGGGCATTCAGACCGCCCAATTCATGGAAGAGGCCAAGAACGCGGCGGTCTCTCAGGGAACGACCCTGCAGTTGGACGTCTTGTCAAGACCCACACTGCTGGAGATCCTCAAGGAGATCAGCGCCAAGTTGCCGGGCGACAAGATACGCGTCACGGAGATCAGCGTGCCCGACAGCCGAAGCAGCAATCAGGCCGTGGTGATCAAGGGAGAGGTGAACGATCCCCAGGCGCTCAATGACGCCTTTGCGCAGTTGAAATCGTCCACGATCTTGAAAGTGGACGAGGAGCCCTTGCGGCAGACAAAGCGCGACAAGACGGCCTTCACCATCAACGCGATGATCTAGTTCAACGCATCCGGAAAGGAATTTCACTCGTGCCGAAGATGAGACTCCAGCCTCGAGAGCGCATGGTCGTGATAGCCGGCGCGGCGGCGCTTGTCTTGATCGTCATTTACTGGGTGATGCAGGGCCCTTATGAGGCGTACAAAGTCTCGGCCCAGCAAGTGCAGATGGCCCAGACTCGTTTGAAGCAGGTTCAGCTCTGGGAGGCCGAAGTGAACGCGGCCCGCGAGCGGGAAAACGAGCTTGCGAAGAAGTTGTCTGGCGGTTTCGATCTATGGACTCATGTGGACCGTGCGGTGAAGGAAGCCAAGCTGGAAGATCGGGCGGAGGTAAAGAGTCACAGGGCGGGTTCGTCATCGGCCAGCAACATGACTGCCGTGGAACTGGACCTGAGCGGGGTCTCCACGAAGGAGTTGGTGGAGCTTCTCCACAGATTGTATGACAATAAATCCGTGATTGTTCTGCAGCGACTGGACCAATTGAAGGAGTCTGCGAAGGGCCAGGGTCTCGATTGCCGCATGTTTTTGGCCGCACCGCGAACGTAAATTCTTTTGAATTAATAGCTTATCGAGAGTCTGCTCGTTTTGCATCCCTGCCAGGCCGTGGAGGTTGGGGCTTCACGATCTTGCGCTGAAATCAAGTCTTGACTTGACTTTCTGGCGCTTGTACGGGACAATGCTTACGCATATACGTGTTGGCGTTTTGCGCGGGGTGGCGTATATGCCCGGCAGTGGGTGAGAAGTGGGATCGTGAGGCGCGTGCGTTTCTTGGCGGCGCACGTGCAGGGGAATCCGTCATTGAGAGACGTTTCGTTACCTGGGTTGGCAGATACTGCGACGTGTGCCATCCTGGTAACTCGAAGCAGTTCTCGCGCGATGCCCCCTTTCTGCTATACCTCCAGAGTAAGCAAAGACAGGTTTTCCAGACTTGTCACGCGAGGACGGTAATCGGTTGACGAAATGCTTGTTAAGTGCTTTATTTTCAACAGAATGTAGCATTATTGACATTGACTTTTGGGGCGTCCGTCTGGTAGAGTTAAAGTGCTGAAGGCGAGGGATAAACACCGTGGCACAGCTAACGACAAACTTGGGTGCAAAACCCGGAAGCGCTGGCGGTTATAGCCTGTTCGGGCAGAAGCTGGTTGAGAAGGGCATCATCACTCAAAGGCAGTTGGATGAGGCCATTCATCGTCAGCAGACGACCTTGGGCAACCGCAGGCTGGGCGAAATCCTGGTTCGGCTGGGATACATCAGCAAGAGCCACATCTCCGAAGGCTTGGCCGAACAGCTCGGCATCCCCATCATACGACTCTCCGATCGCGAAGTGCCGGAGCGCATTCGCAACATGGTCGATCCTTCCGTGGCCACGTTGTACAAAGTGGTTCCCATCGGAGAGGATGGACCCAACCTTCTCGTTGCGACCGCCGACCCCACGAACGTGACCCATCTCGACAACCTCGAACGCCTTCTCGACCGCACTATCATCCCGCAGCTCACGACACCCGAAGAGATCAAGGCGGCGCTTCAGAAGTACTACGGCATGGTCGAGAAGACCGTGGAGTCGATGCTGTCCACGGTCAGCAGCGCCAGCACCATGAGCACCTTGAGCACCATGTCGAACGTCAGTTCGATGGCGTCGTCCATGAGCAGCGTGGGCAGCAGCATGTCGGCGAGCGACATCAGCTTGAGCAGCATCAGCGTGGACAGCGTGGACATGGAGAGCAGCCTCGGCGGGGCCTTGGCCGACGACGATGAAGATGCCGACAGCCCGGTCGTGCGCTACATCAACCATCTGATCCTCGAAGCGTTCCGCCTGCGGGCCAGCGATATTCACGTCGAACCCGGAAAGATGGATGTGAAGATCCGGTACCGCATCGACGGCATCCTGCATTTGATGCCGCCCCCGCCGAAGCGCGCGCAACCCTCGATCATATCGCGCCTCAAGATCATGTCGGGTATGGACATCTCGGAGCGGCGCATCCCGCAGGACGGCCGTATCAAGATTCAGTTGGCCGGTAAGATGGTTGACCTTCGTGTGAGCGCGTTGCCCGCCACGCATGGCGAGAGCGTGGTCATGCGTATCTTGGATAAGAGCGGCCTGATGCTGGGGTTGGGTCAGTTGGGCTTCGCGCCCGAAGACCAGCGCCGTTGGGAAGAGCTTCTGGGCCAGGCGACGGGCGTGGTGCTGGTCACCGGGCCGACCGGTTCGGGAAAGACGACGACGCTGTATGCGTCCCTTCACCAATTGAACCAGCCGGACACGAAGCTGATCACGGTGGAAGACCCGGTGGAGTACCAGTTGAAGGGTATCAACCAGGTGCAGGTGAACCACGACATCGGGTGGAACTTCTCCCGCGCGCTCCGGTCCATATTCCGTCAGGACCCGGACATCGTGATGGTCGGTGAGATTCGTGACCAGGAGACGGCCGAGATCGCCATCAAGGCGGCCCTGACCGGTCATTTGGTCTTCTCCACGTTGCACACCAATGACGCGCCCAGCGCGTTTATCCGCCTGATCGATATCGGTATCCGGCCGTTCCTGGTAGCGGCGGGTGTCCGCGCCGTCCTTGGACAGCGGCTCGTGCGCACGATCTGCACGACCTGCAAAGAGGTATTCAAGCCGGAAGAACACGACGTGGAGCGCCTGGGCTTTCCCGTGGACTGGAGCAAGGTGGAGGTCTTCCACGGGGCCGGATGCGACAACTGCAATCACACCGGGTACTCGGGCCGTCTGGGCGTGTACGAACTGATGATACAGACGGATCATATCCGCAATCTCATCATGGAAGGCATGGCAGCAGGCCCGTTGCGGCGCGCGGCGCGCCAGGTGGGTGGCATGACGACCATGCGCGAGGACGCGTGGAAGAAGGTATTGAACGGGGTGACGACGATCGAGGAAGTGATTCGCGTCACCCAGATCGATGAGCCGCTGAAGCGGGACAAGTAAGCGGCGTCTGGGGTGAAAGGTAGTTTGGGAGAAGGAGTAACGAGCGATGGCGTATGAGATGGTCAGTCTCCTCCGGATGCTGATCGACCGTGACGGATCGGACCTTCATCTGGCGGTGGAAAACCCGCCCGTGGGGCGGGTGCATGGCCATTTGCAGTTTTTCGGTGAGAATCCGCTGACGCCGGACGACACCGAGCGGCTCATGAAGAGCATTGCGTCGGTGGACAACCAGCAGGAATTGCAGGAAGTCGGGGGATCGGACTTTGGATTCGCTTTCGAAGACATTGCCCGGTTCCGTGTATCCATTTTCAAGCAGAAGGGCTTTGTGGGCCTGGTGCTTCGTCTGATCCCGCGCAAGATCATGACGTTTGAAGAGATCGGGTTGCCCCAGAGTCTGAAGGAAGTTATCAATCAGCCACGCGGCTTGATTCTGGTGACGGGTCCCACGGGGTCGGGCAAGAGCACGAGCCTCGCGACGATGATCGACTGGCTCAACACCGAGTTCGATCATCACTTCATCACCATTGAAGACCCCATCGAATATTATCACACGCACAAGCGCGGTATCGTGACGCAGCGCGAAGTGGGCGTGGACGTGCCGACCTTCTCCGAGGCGATCCGGCGCGCGTTGCGCCAGGACCCGGACGTGATTCTGGTCGGAGAAATGCGCGACCTGGACACGATCGGCTCCGCCATTACGGCGGCGGAAACCGGGCACTTGGTGTTTGGGACCCTGCATACGACAGGGGCGGTGCGCACGATCGACCGTCTGGTCGACGCGTTCCCCACGAACCAGCAGGAACAGATCCGCACCCAGCTTGCCGGTAATCTGAAGGCCATCATTTCGCAGGCGCTCATTCCGCGCAAGAGCGGTTTCGGCCGCGTGGCGGCATTTGAAGTCATGATCACGACGCCCGCCATTCAGAACCTGATTCGTGAGAACAAATCGTTCCGTATCACGTCGGCGATTCAAACCGGGCACAAATACGGAATGAACCTGTTGGACGAGCACCTGCTGGCGCTCTTCCGCAAAGGGGTGGTGAAGTACGAGGACGCGTTGGCGCGGGCGCAGAGCGCAGACGAATTCGAGGCAAACGCCCGCATCATGGGACCCGAGGGCGAAGGCCCCGGCCCCAAGAAGCAGGTACCACCCAAAGGCAGCGCCGGCGGGGTCGTGTAAGAGGGTCGAAGAGGCAGGAAAGGATTAGGCACCATGGCCGTTGTCCAGGATAGGCAGCTCGGCGACATCCTCGTAGAGCAGGGCATCATCAGCCCCTTGGAACTGGACGAGGCGCTGCAGCGTCAGCGCCTCACGGGCGAGATGCTGGGCCGCGTTCTGTTCAAGATGAACCTGTGCGAGGAGCAGGACATCATCGACGCGTTGGGCATCCAGGCGGGGATGGAGCGCGTCGACATCACGAAGATCAAGGTGCCCGAGGAAGTCCTGCGCAAGGTGCCGCGCGACGTCGCCAACTTCTACACGGTCGTGCCGATTCGCGAGAAGGACGGCAAGCTGATCGTGGCGATGGCCGACCCGCTGAACCTGGGTGTCCGCGACACGATCCAGCAAATTGTGGGCATGGAGGTCCAGGGCGCGATCAGCAATCCGAAGGACGTGGCGGCCTTCATCAAGAACAACTACGCACTCGAGGGCGATTCGATCCACGAGACCCTGACCGAGCTGATCCACAAAGTCGGCGACGCGGAACTGACGGCCGAGGAAATGGGCCAGCAGCAGATCGTGGGCGATGTGGACAACCTGGTCCAACTGGCGCAGGAACCCGAAGTCATCAAGATCGTGAACCTGGTGCTGCTGGACGCCGTCTCCAAGCGCGCTTCGGATATTCACTTCGAGGTTTACGAAGAAACGTTCCGCATTCGGATCCGCATCGACGGCGTGTTGCACGAGATTTCGAGCCCGCCGAAGCAGTTGTGCCTGGCGCTGGTGTCGCGCGTGAAGGTCATGTGCAACATGGACATCGGCGAGCGCCGCCTGCCGCAGGACGCGCGCATCGAATTGAAGATCGGCGACGCGGAAGTCGATATCCGCGTGGCCACCCTGCCCACCCTGTACGGTGAGAACCTGGTCATGCGTATCCTGGACCGTACGGCCGTGAAGATCGACATCGAGAAACTGGGGTTCACCCCGCAATCCATCAAGCAGATCCGCAGCGTCATTGAGAAACCCAACGGCATCTTCCTCGTGACGGGCCCGACCGGTTCCGGCAAGACCACGACGCTGTACGCGTGCCTGAACGAACTGAACCAGGTGGGCGTGAAGATCATCACGACCGAGGACCCGGTGGAACTTCAGATCGACCGGCTCGTCCAGGTTCAGGTGAGGGAGGAAGTGGGCCTCACCTTCGCGGCGTGCTTGCGATCCATTCTGCGCCAGGACCCCGACATCGTGATGGTCGGTGAAATTCGTGACTTGGAGACCGCCCAGATCGCGGTCGAGGCGTCGCTGACCGGACACTTGGTGTTGAGCACGCTCCACACGAACAGCGCGCCGGAGACTATTACGCGTTTGCTGGACATGGACCTCGAACCCTTCTTGATTACCTCCTCCTTGGAGGCGATTTTGGCGCAGCGCCTGGTGCGCACGGTGTGCCGCCACTGCCGCAAGCCTTACCGGCCCGAGGAGCGGGAAATGGAGCTGTTGGGGCTGCCCGACGCGTGGCGCAAGGACACGAATCTCCGCTTCTGGCGGCCGGAGGGATGCCCGGCGTGCGATTACATCGGATACATGGGCCGCGTAGGCCTGTTTGAATTGTTGGTGGTCGACGAGACCCTGTGCGAGATGATCCAGGACCGCGCGATGTCCTACGACATCCGGAAGTACGCCCGCGGCAAGCTGGGCATGAAGACGCTGCGTGAGGAAGGGATCATCAAGTGCGCGCAGGGGGTGACGACGGTGGACGAGGTGCTCGCCCACACGGACAAGTTTGAAGACGATTGACGGGCGCCGCTTTGACTCCCCGGGGAGGAAGGCGGCAAGGCACGGAGAATTGCGGGTGACCGGAGCGCGGCCCTGAAGGGCGGCAAACCTCATCCAAACCTGCGGATCGCGCCGGAACACGTGGCCGGCGGCCGCACCAAGGAGATGCACGGTGGCGAAGTTCGCGTACAAGGCGATGAACCGGGACGGGAAGGAAATCTTCGGCGTGATCGATGCCGACAGCCAAGCCCTCGCCATCAATGATATCCGAAACCTGGGTCTGTTCCCGACGACTGTGCGCGAAGCCCGCAAGAGCGACGAGCGGCGCGCCCGCAAACAGAAGAAGGGCCTCGGCGACCTTTACTTTGGCGGCATCAAGGTCAAGCAACTGGTGATCATGACACGCCAGCTTTCGACGCTAATCGACGCCGGGTTGCCGCTGCTGCGCAGCATCAACGTGCTGATCGCCCAGCAGAAACCCTCGAAACTGAAGGACATCCTTCAGGAGATGTCTTCGGACATTCAACAGGGCTCGACCTTCTCCGAGGCGTTGGCCAAACACCCGAAGTATTTCGACCGCCTGTACGTCAACATGGTGCGCGCCGGCGAGGTGGGCGGTATGCTCGAAGCGGTGCTGAACCGCCTCGCGATTTTCATGGAACGCCGCCAGGCGCTGAAGCGCCGCGTCAAGGGCGCCATGATTTACCCGATCGCGGTGCTGCTGATCGCCACGGGCATCGTGCTGTTCCTACTGTCGTACGTGGTGCCGGAGTTCGCCGAGGTGTTCAAGGACTTCGGCGCCTCGCTCCCGTGGATGACCCGCTTCCTGATCGACGTGGGCGACTTCCTGCGATTCCAGTATTGGAAGCTGATGCTGTACTTCAACGGCACGATCATCTTTTTCAAGATACTCAGTAAGTTCAAGCTCACCAAGCGCATCATGGACCGCGTCGTGTTGAAAGTGCCGCTGGTCGGCGACTTGGTGACGAAGGTGGCGGTGGCGCGCTTCTCGCGCACCCTGGGCACCCTGATCACGTCGGGCGTGCCGATCCTGCAGTCGCTGCGCATCACGAAAGAGACCATCGGCAACGAGGTGATCGAGAACGCGGTGCAGAAGGTGCACGACAGCATCAAGGAAGGCGACACCATCGCCGCCCCGCTGGACGCCTCGAAGGTGTTCCCCCCGATGGTCGTGAACATGATCGACGTCGGAGAGGAAACCGGCAGCCTGGACTCGATGTTGATGAAGGTGGCGGACATCTACGACGCAGAAGTGGAAATTGCCGTGGAAACCATGCTGCGGCTTATGGAACCCGCGATTATTATCGTGCTCGGCGGAATCATCGGGTTCATCGTGATTGCTCTGTATTTGCCCATCTTCACGCTGGCAGACGTTATCAGCGGGCAATAAGCATCCCGCCGAGAGGAGACTGACGAATATGAAACGCGAATTCGGCTTCACGCTTGTGGAACTGCTGGTGGTGATTGCGATCAT
>JADLGB010000184.1 GCA_020849535.1 Candidatus Hydrogenedentota bacterium | reverse complement strand
GATCGAAGCCTACCGCGTGGAATCGGTGGCCAAGACGCTCGCATAGGACGGATGGGGTGACCATCGGCCTGCTGACACTGGATTTGCTTATCTCCGGCTCCCGTTCGCTCAAGGATAAGCGGCGGGTCCTCAAGAGCCTGAAGGAACAACTGCGCAACCGCTACAATTGCTCCATCGCGGAAGTGGGGGGCGCGAAAGACCATTGGAGCCGCGCCCAACTGGCCGCGTGCGTGGTCGGCGACGACAGCCGCTTCGTCAATACACAACTGAATGAAATCGCGCGCTTCGCCGCCAACAAGGGTGGAGCCGAATTGATCGAGTACCATATCGAGATGATGTGATGGAGAAAGCCAGACCCAAACGCGTCGGCGAACAGATTCGCAAGGAGATCGCCGGACTGCTCACCAAGGGCGTGAAGGATCCCCGGATCGGATTCGTCTCGGTGATGGCCGTGCGCATGTCTCCCGATCTCAACTACGCCAATGTCTACGTCAGCCTCTATGGCGACGAGAGCGAGCGCAAGAGTTCCTTGATCGGGTTGCGGCAGTCCGCGGGCTGGGTCCGCCGCGAGATCGGCAAACGGCTCCGGCTGCGCGTGACCCCCGAGATTCGCTTCTTCGAAGACACGACCCTGGACGATGTGTACCACCTGGAAGACTGCTTCCGAGAAATCCATGAAGAGCAAGACGAAAACGGCGCTACCTCGTGAAGCAGGGGCCGTCCTTGACGCCCTGCGCGGCGCTTCGCGCCTCCTGATCACCAGCCATGTCAATCCCGATGGCGACGCCGTCGGCTCCGTGCTCGCACTCGCCACATTGGCCCGCTCCCTCGGTGTCCAGTCGGTGACTTGCTGCATGCAAGATCCCGTCCCGCGCGTGTACGAGTGGCTGGCCGAGTCGGGCTACATCGAACCCCCGGGCCGCCTGCACGGCCCCTTCGACACCGTTCTGATCGCCGACGCGAATTCCATATCCCGGACCGGCTTGGCCGCCTCCCTCGTCACCCAGGAATCCTGTCTCGTCGTCGTCGACCACCATATCGTCGAACAGCCAGACTGGCATGTTGGATTTGTCGATCCGTCCTATGCCGCGACAGGGGAAATGGTCGCCGAGCTGTTCGAGGCCGCTGGTGTGCCTCTGACGCATGAAGTGGCCGAGTGCCTCTATGTCGCCATCAGCACGGATACCGGCAGTTTTCGCTACGCGAACACTACTGCCCGAAGCCACCGGATTGCGGCTCGCCTTGTCGACGCAGGGATTAATATTCGCGACATTACGTCAAAAGTAATTGACCTTATGTCCCTTGGAAAGTTCCAGCTCCTGCGCATTCTCCTTGACCGTGCCGAACTCAGCAAGGACGGGAGTATCGCTCACGCGGCGATTCTGGACAAAGACCTCAGCACAGCCGGCGCCCTCAGTGAGGACGTGGATGGACTCATCAACTACTTACGCAATCTGGAGGGCGTCCAACTGGCAATCCTTTTCCGCGAAGCAGGGGCCACTTCCACCAAAGTGAGTTTCCGGTCGCAGCCGGAGATCAACTCATCCGAGATCGCCCGCCATTTCGGAGGCGGCGGGCACGCCATGGCGGCGGGGGCCACGCTGCCCTGGCCTCTCGACGAAGCGAAGTCCATGCTGTTCCATTACTTGCGACAAACCCTGCGGATGCAACCGTGAACGGAATCCTACTCGTTGACAAACCTGCCGGCATGACCTCGCACGACGTCGTGGACATCATCCGGCGCGCCACTGGCATCCGCCGGATCGGCCACACGGGCACCTTGGACCCCGCAGCCACCGGGCTGCTGATTCTCTGTGTAGGTCCTGCTACCCGGCTGTCCGAGTTTCTGACAGGACTTGACAAGACCTACGAGGGGGCCCTCCTCCTCGGGGTGACCACGGACTCCTACGATATGGACGGAAGGGTCCTCGCGGAGCATGCCGTGCCCGATACGTCTTTGGAGGGTCTGCAGACGCTGTGCAACCGCTTCACGGGCGAAATCCTCCAGGTGCCGCCCATGGTCAGCGCGGTGAAAGTGGGAGGGGAGCGCCTCTACAAGCTGGCGCGCAAAGGGGAAACCGTCGAGCGCGAGCCGCGCCCAGTGACTGTCCGCGAGTTCACCGTGCTGTCCTACGAGCCGCCCCAGGCAACATTCCGCTTGTGCTGCACGCGCGGCACCTACGCGCGCAGCCTGTGTCACGACGTCGGCCAGTTGCTGGGCTGCGGCGGCTGTTTGGCAAGTCTTCGGCGGACGGCCGTGGGCCGCTACTCGATTGGTGACGCCATGCCGGTCCTCTCCTTCAATTCTCCTGACAAAGTGAAGTCGCGACTCCTGCCATTGAATACGGCCCTGGACCTGCCGGAGGCCGTTGTACGGCATGCCCGCCAGGGATTGGTACTGTCGGGCTGCGCGTTGGAGAATCGCGATCTTCGCGCCGACTGCCCAATTGAAGAAGGCTGGATTCAGGTGAAGTCGGAAAGCGGTGAGCTGCTTGCCCTCGGCATGGTGGAATCGCCTGGCGGCTTTGCGCGCATTCAACCGAAGCGGGTTCTCAGCGGGCCGTGATTCGCATCGTCGAAAACATCCTCGAATCCGAATGCGGGTCCCCCCGATTCGCACTGACGATCGGGAGTTTCGACGGTGTGCACCTCGGGCACCGCGCCATTCTCGACATGCTCGTCCGCCAGTCCACCGTGATAGGTGCGCCTTGCGCCGTACTTACCTTGCGCCCACATCCACGCGAGTTCTTCTCCCCGGAACACGCCCCGAGTCTGCTTACGCACGAACCGAAAAAATGGAGCCTCTTTGAAGAGGCCGGCGTTCACGCCGTCTTCGTCTTGCCCTTTGATGCCTCCATCGCCGTGCTCGAACCCGAGGTCTTCATTGAAGACATTCTCGTTTCGCGGTGCCACGCGGCGGCCATTGTCGTGGGGCACGACTTTCGATTCGGCCGAAATGCCCGCGGCGATTTCGCACTCTTGGAAGAGTTGGCGCCCCGTTTCGGCTACGCCGCGAGCCAAGTGCCTCCTCTCCTGATGGACGGCGAACGCGTCAGCAGCACCCTGATTCGCGAGCGATTGCTCGTCGGCGACCTCGAAAAAGCCCAGGCCTTTCTCGGCAGACCGTACTCCATTTCCGGCAAGGTTGTGCCCGGCCGCCGGATCGGTTCGACACTCGGCTTCCCCACCGCCAACGTTCAGCCGCACCACAGCGCCATTCCCGCGCAAGGGGTCTATGCGGCATGGGCCACCGTCAATGGCCGCACCTATCCCGCGGCGGTGAACATCGGCGTCGCGCCCACCATCCGCAACGAAGACCTCACGATCGAGGCATTTCTCCTCGACTTCACCGGGGATATTGAAGGCACCGCCATCGAGATTACCTTTCTCAAGCGCTTGCGCTCCGAGCAGAAGTTCCCCTCCGCGGAGGCCCTCATCGCCCAGATCCAACGCGACGTAGCCGAAGTCCGCGAAGTCACCGCAAACATCTGACGTGCGTCGTCCAAACGAAGGCGACGCAAGAAACGGGCAGACACAGGGGCACGGGTGTCTCGCCCGCAATTCGATGTTCCTTTTTGTATCGCCAGTCTTTCACACCGGGCGAAATCAGGAGCGCCGGCATCCCTGCCGGCCTCTTCAGGCTCCGGCAGAGAATTCGGCACTCTAAGAAGCTGGTAACGAAAGAAGCAGGCAAGGATGTCGCCGCGCCCGCGTGGTCTGCTGTGGGTTCAAATGCAAAGCCGTGGTACGATGTCGAGTGAGCAAGTCAATTCTCAATGGAGAAGAGCGATGTCGAACCACATTTCACAAGAGCGGCCACATCCATGGGCACGCTGAATCGTCGCGAAATGCTTCAATGGAGCACTGCATGTGGCCTGGGCGCAATGATGGGCGAGTCGGGCTCCTCCAACCTGGCAAGCGCCGCTGGTTCTCCTTCGATGGCGGCAACTCCAGGGGAATCTCCGATTAAGACTCGCATGTTCTGGACGTGGGACCACAGCACCGAATGGGCCCTGAATCGTCCAGGTGCGCACACCATAGGATCGTGCAACGAGTATGGGCGGACCGAGGACGCATTCGTGAATGATTACACGGCCCTGCTCCGCTGGTGTGGGCGTCACAACATCGACGCGGTCGTTGTCTGGGGGCTCTTGCGCGACTGCCACGGCGGCCTGGAGGCCGCCAAGCGCCTATGTGATGTGGCGGCGAAAGAGCGAGTGCGGCTACTGTGCGGCGTGGGGCTGAATGCCTACGGCGGAGTGTATTACGAGGGAAGCTCGCCGTACAACCTGGAGCGGCACCTGGAAGCGCACCCCGAACTGTACGCTGTCGATGCCAGCGGCAATTCGATCAACTTCAGCATTGACGCCATGGGCAACAAGACAATCCTTGGTAATACCAGCACACCGGGTCCGCGTGGCTTCTATCATGCCTGCCCCTCGCGACGAGAGAACCAGGATTTCGCGGCGGAGTCGCTGGCCTGGCTATTTAAGAATCTGCAGCTTGGTGGTGTGCAGATTGAGAGCGGCGATACGGGGGTCTGCGAGTGCAAACAGTGCCGGGACCGCCGGAAACATCCCGTTTCCTCCTTCTCGTGGGAAGACATGGCGCTGATGTACCCACTAGCGGCCGATGCCGTTCGCTCGGTGGCTCCCGACGCATGGGTCGTGTGTGAGACGTATTCGCACCCCCAGCCCTGCTCAGACCCCAACGAGGCACCGGGCTTTGGCGGGGGCAAACCGGCGTGGGCCGATGCGGCGCTAGCGGAGTTTCCGCGCGGGGTCTTCGTCCAGTGGGTTTGTGATCGGTTCCTGAGAGAGAAGTCGACAGAGCAAACGTGGACTGCGGAGGGGCGAGTTTCCGGCACCGAGCGCCGCCACATCATGCGGGCGCATTTTGGAACCTACTGGGGTTGGGGCGGTTTCCGTGGCGAGTTAGCCGTTGAGTGGATCGCCAAGATGGTCCAGCAGAGCGCGGTTGCGGGCTTTGACGCCGTCTCTCTGTTCGGCGAAGTGTCGCCGTTTCACACCGGTGCCGAACTCAACTATCTTGCCCTGGCCGATTTCGGGAGTGCCAGTAACTCAAAAGCGGATTTCGATGCCTTCGTTCAGCAAGTCGCCGCACCGCTCTTGGGCGGAGTGGACCATGCCCGCGATTATTTCCGCTTCGCTGGATTGCTGGACGCCCGCTTTCCCGATGATCGAAAACTGCTTCCTCAGGCATTAACGAGCATACATAGCCGCCTGGCTTCGCTGCCCCCGGATGCCGCACGGCGATGGTGTTGGCTGGCGAATCAATTGGCGTCATTTATCTACTCGTAAGCGTCTACAGGGCATTGTGCTTCTTGACTTGAGAATACCGAATTCACCGGCCGCACAGCCGCACCAGATGACCAAGAAACCGCGTATACACCCAATTTCCCGTCTCGGGTGATTTCAGCCCGTAAGGGCGAAAGATAATAGCCCAGCGATTCATCGCTGGGTGGCAAGGACACCCACAAGATGAGTCCCGTTAGGGACGACAGAGCAGGCGAGCATCCTCGCAAGACGGCGTTCAAGGAAGTGCAGGAGGTATTGCTTGAGGAGCATGGCGCGACGCATGAGTGGAATGGGACCTGCACGACCCTCTTTCGCCCCTACCTTCTTGCCAAATGGCACACCGCTCTAAGAGGGTTTATGGTGTCTCAATGGTGAAGGAGGTCGTTGTATGGGAGTTCGGAACGCCTCCGGGGCTGGGGAGGTGTAGGGGTCCCGCAGACCCAGCGATGAATCGCTGGGCTATTATCTATCGTCCCTAACGGGACTCTTCGCCGAGCCCGGACAGCATCCGAGATCTCGGTACTCTCAAGTTCTTGAATATAAACCCTTATTGCCAGGCTAGGACTTACGAGCAGCGTGCCCCCGGCTTGAATTGTCAAGGCTCCCAATTGAATCCGCGACCAAGGGTGTAGTATCGTGCTACGCGGCTTCAGTTAGGGGACTGCGGACGGACAGTCCGGTTCGTGCCCGCCTGCCACGGTCCCACATGAGGGAACTTTCCTCCATGGATGGGGTTAAAGTGATGGTGGTGTGTGCCGCCACCGCCGAGGGTTTGGGATGGACAGTGTTGTGTAAACTGTTTATTCCCCTTGATTTGTACAGCTAGGATTAGTGTGATCCCGGATGGGACCTTTACCTCGTAGACTGCTCGCAGCTTTCCTTCTCGTGACTGCCTTCGGTTGCTCGACGACCCAGTATCGCGACCGGGCAGACCGTGAAACCTACGGCATTATCAAGCAGAAATCCCCCGCCGTCCCGGGGATGAGTACTGAGTTCACGATCGAGCAGGATAAGAGCAACCCGCTCGAGGGACTCCCCACGTACGAATCCCAGGACGAGTTCATGGGCGAGGCCGCGAGCGTGGAGCAAGGCGCCCAGGTCATCACTCTGGAAGATGCCCTGCGCATCGCCGTGACTCACAACAGGGGCTACCAGAACCAGAAGGAAGTGTTGTATCTGACGGCCCTCTCGCTGACGCTTGACCGGCACCGCTTCACCCCGATCTTCTCCGCGGGCGGTTCCGCGGACTACAACCGGACGACCAGCGATGTGTCCAAGCTGTCCGGTTCTGCCGCGGTGGCCCAGGCGATCCCGGGTTGGCTCAGCCAGGCGGGAAACATCTCCGCCACCAACCTCGGAAATGCCAGCACGGCCGCGGGTTTCCTGGAACAGCTCGGCGTTCCGCCGACCGACGCGTCCATCGCCACGCTTGAGGCGATCGGCTCACTTTCGGGCACGCCCGCGCAGTTGCTCAATTCCTATGCGGACGTCGTCGAAGAAGCGTTCACGGTGACAGGTCTCAACCAACCGGACAACGAGATTCGCAACGAGCGCAGCGTGAGCGGACAATCCAGCGTCGGCGTGAACCTACTGCTCAAGGGGGGTGCGCAAATCGCCATTGGTCTCACCTCCAACTTCTTCCGCTTCCTGACCGGAGACCCGAGCGTCTCGACATCCAGTGCCCTTGTGGGCAGTATCACGCAACCGCTCCTTCGCGGCCGCGGCAGCGATGTCGTTGCTGAAGCGCTCACCCAGTCCGAGCGCGATGTGCTGTACGAATTGCGATCCTTCACCACCTTCCGCAAGGAATTCGCGGTCCAGGTTGCATCCAACTACTACGAAGTCCTCCAGAACCGCGACGCCGTCCGCAACAACTGGCAGGGATACCAAGCCTTCAAGCGCGCCGCCGAGCGCGAGCGCGCAATGGCCGCGGAAGGCCGCACGACTCAGGCCGGACTTG
The DNA here is from genome assembly GCA_020849535.1 of Candidatus Hydrogenedentota bacterium. Classification (GTDB taxonomy): domain Bacteria; phylum Hydrogenedentota; class Hydrogenedentia; order Hydrogenedentales; family SLHB01; genus JAHDWY01. The sequence goes on along the minus strand of JADLGB010000184.1, from coordinate 46,322 downwards.
GCCGTATCGAGCAAGAAGAGTTGAACGCGCAGAATATTTGGGTGAATTCCGTGCGCGCGTATCGTCAGAGTCTTGACCAGTTCAAAATCCTGCTGGGTCTGTCCACGGATGCTCACGTGGTATTGGACGACCACGAACTGGAAGAGCTTGCGCAGGGCGGCATCATCCACCCGCAGATCAACAGCGAAGACGCGGTCGCCGTCGCGAAGGTGGCCCGCCTGGATCTCTACAATGTCCGCGATCAGGCGGACGACGCGGATCGCAAAGTGAAGGTCGCGGCGAATTCTCTCAAGCCGGATTTGGACCTCATCGTCACCGGACAGGTGGACAGCAAACCGGGCGAGGATGAGTTCGATACGCTGGACTTCCAGCGCGCCCGATGGAGCGCTGGCGTGGACGTCGACCTTCCTCTCGACCGCAAGTCCGAGCGCAATGCGTACCGGACGACGCTGATTTCCTACGAGCGGGCCCTGCGCGAATTGTCCCTCGCCGAAGACAATGTTACACTGGACGTGCGCAACACGTGGCGTAACCTGGACCAGGCACGCTGGAACTACGAGAACCGCAAAATGGCGCTCGACCTCGCTGCCCGGCGTGTCGAGGAACAGAACTTGCGCGCCGAAATCGGAGACGTGATTCCGCTCGATCAGATCGACGCCCAGAACGCCTATACCGACGCCCAAAACGAATTGACCGATGCCCTCATCCGGCACACCATCGCGCGGCTCGAATTCTGGCGCGACATGGGCATCTTGTACATCAAAGACAACGGCCAGTGGGAGGACATTAGCGATGTCCCAGAGCAACCCTCAACCCAAGCCCCGTAGGAATTTCCTGCGAGGCCTGCTGCGCGGGCGTATCCGCAAGGCAGTAGCACTGATCGTGCTGCTCGCCGCAATCGGTGTTTACTGGAGCAGCGGCGGGGAAGACAATACCACCCGCACGACCTTCGCGGCCCGCCGCGGCGGCCTCCTGATCTCCGTTACCGAAGGCGGCAATGTGGAAGCCCTCGAGTCACAGGTCATCAAGTCCGAGATCAAGGGCGAGACGAAGATCCTCACCATCGTCGATGAAGGCTACCTCGTAACGCCCGAAGACGTCGCGAATGGAAAAGTGCTCGTCACCTTGGACGACTCGGAACTCATCGAGCGCATGACGCAGGAGACCATCGAGTTCCAAAGCGCCTACGCCAATTTCACCGACGCGCGCGAGCAATACGAAATCCAGGTGAAACAGAACGAAAGCGACATCACCGCCGCGGCCCTCGAAGTGAAGTTCTTCCTGATGGATTTTCGCAAGTACCTCGGGGACGAACTCGCAAACCGGATCGTGTCGCAACTGGGTCTCGAAGTGAATGTCGACAAGATGATCGAGGACACCAAGCGCGACGCCTTGGCCCGCATTTCCACGGACGGCGCAGCCGAAACCCCGGCCACGGAAACGCCCGCTTCGGAGACCACCATCGAACTGCCGGAAGGCGCGTCCAGCGAGGAACTCAAAGGGGGAGACCTCCCGTCTGAAACCAGTCCGGAATTGCTGGCAAAGGCTGAAGATCCCGCGGAGAGCAAACTTGCTCCGGAGAAAGCGGCCGTCCCGAAGGAAGCTATGCCCAATGGCCTCACCCTCTCCGCCGAAACGGGACCCAAGCGCCCCTCCATCGATTTCACTGAATACGCGTCGCCCGACCTGCTCGGCGATGGCGAGGCCCAGCAGAAGCTTCGGCAGCTTCAAAGCGAGCGCCTGATCTCCGAAGAGGAACTCCAACTCGCGGAGGTGAAGCTTGCCGGCACGCGCCGCCTCGCGGAGAAGAACTTCGTCACCAAGCAAGAGTTGGACGGCGACGAGATGAGCGTGAAGAAGACCGTCATCAGCCGCGATTCCGCCATGACCGACGAAGAGCTGTTCATCAAGTATGAATTCCCGAAGCAATCGGAGAAACTGCTTTCCGACTACGAAGAAGCAATCCGCAAGCTCGAACGCACCATCAAGAAAGGCATTGCGACCGAAGCGCAGGCGGAAGCCCGTTGGAAGTCGAGCGAAGCGAATTTCAAGTTGCGCGAACAACGCACGAAAGAGCTTCAGGAGCAATTGGATTCCTGCACCATTCGCGCGGAGCGGACCGGCCTCGTCGTGTATGCCGGCAGCGACGAGCCGTGGCGCAACCGCGAAGCGATTGAGGAAGGCTCCTCGGTTTACGAGCGCCAGGAGATCATTACTATCCCCGACATGACGCAGATGTCCGTGAAAGTGAAGATTCATGAATCCTCGATCAAGAAGATCATGAAAGGGCAGAAGGCGCGTATCAAGCTCGATTCCTACCTCGAGCAGGAATTGACCGGCGAAGTGATTAAGGTGAACGTCATTCCGGACTCCTCCTCGCGCTGGATGAATCCCGACATGAAGCTCTACCCCGCCACCGTCACGATCGATGGCACCCACGATTGGCTCAAGCCGGGGATGAGCGCGAAAGTCGAGATACTGGTCAAGCAATTGGATGATGTGATCTACGTGCCCATCCAGGCAATCAGTTCTGACGGCAACCAGCGTGTGTGCTACGTCATCGATTCCCTCGGACGCCAACAGCGCCGCGCCGTCGAAACGGGCGAGTTTAACAACGAGTTCATCGAGGTGAAGAGCGGCCTCCAGGAAGGCGAGCAAGTGCTGCTCCGCGCTCCCCAGGGCCAGCTCGCACCTGCCAAAGAAGGCGGCAAGGAGCAGGGCGGCAAGGAGAAAGGTGAAGAGAAGAAGGAAGGGGAGGGCAGGCCCGCCGGAGAGCGGCCCGCACCCGAAGGCGGTGAAAACAAGGGGCCAGGGCCTCAGTAGGATTGCCCTTTCGCTATGGATTCACCGATTGCCCGAGTCGATAACGTCCGCAAACAGTACCTGATGGGCACTGTGATGGTAGAGGCCCTGCGCGGCCTGTCCGTCGATTTCTATGCGGGCGAGTACATCACAATTATGGGCCCGTCGGGTTGTGGAAAATCCACGCTGCTCAACATCCTCGGCTGCCTGGACCGGCCCACTTCAGGCCAGTATGTGCTCGGTGGAGAAGATGTATCCACCCTCGACGACGACCAACTCTCCACCATTCGGGGCACTCGCATCGGTTTCGTCTTTCAGTCCTACAACCTCATTCAACAGCTTAACGTGCTCGAGAACATCGAGGTCCCTCTCTATTACCAGGGCCGTCCCCAACACGAAAGCCGTGCCATTGCAAGGCAATTGGCCAGACGCGTCGGACTCGACGACCGGATGGAGCACAAACCGTTCGAACTTTCCGGCGGGCAGCAGCAACGCGTTGCCGTGGCGCGCGCGCTAGCGAACGACCCGCTCATCATTCTCGCGGACGAGCCCACGGGAAACCTCGACTCCACGTCCGGCTCGGACATTCTGGGCGTGTTTGATGAGCTGAATCGCCAGGGAAAGACGCTTATCATGGTCACGCACTCCGACGAAGTCTCGGAGCGCGCCGGGCGTGTGATCCGTCTGCGCGACGGCCGGGTAGAACGTGATGAACGGCGAAACTAGCCGCAAGTCCAGAATTCCCTGGCAGCACTTAATCGTGGACGTCGAGCGCGTCCGGCGCACGATGCAACTCGGTCTCAAGAGTCTGTGGCTGCACCGTCTGCGCTCCTTGCTCACCGGGTTGGGAATCGTGTTCGGCGTGTGCTCCGTGATCGCCATGCTCGCCATCGGCGAGGGCCTCAGCTACGAGGCCCAAGAGCAGATCCGCCGCATGGGCAGCAACAACATCATCATCCGCAGCGTCAAGCCTCCCGAGGATCGCAGCAGCTCCGCGGAACGCACCCGCGTGATCGAGTACGGGCTCACCTACGCCGACGTCGAGCGCATCAAACTCACGATTCCCACCGTTGAAGTCGTCATCCCCAGCCGTATCATTCGCAGCGACGTGTGGAACGGAACCAACCGCATCGACTGCGACATCATCGGCACGGTCCCCTCGTATCCGGAGATGCGCAACCACCATGTGGCCATGGGCCGCTTCTTCACCGAGGAAGAGCTGGAAGAGAACCTGAACGTGTGCGTACTCGGCGACGGCATGGCCGAGAAACTGTTTCCCCTCGATTCGCCACTTGACGGTATCGTCCGCATCGAAGGGGACTACTACAAGGTCATCGGCACCATGGAACCCGAGTCGGAGCGCAGCAGCATGGGGTCTCCCGATAGCAATCCCGCTGCCGCAGGTCCCGCGCGGAACGCGACGGGCGCGCCCTACGAGATGTACATCCCCTTGACGGCCGCTAAGAGCCGCTTCGGCGAGATGCTTGTTCAGCGGAGCAGCGGCAGCTTCTCCGCGGAGCGCGTCGAGCTGCACGAAGTGACGATCAAGGTTGGCCAGATCGACGACGTCGTGGAGACCTGGCACATCATCGCCGATTTGTTGACCGCGAACCACAAGAAGACCGACTACGAGATCATCGTCCCCCTGGACCTGCTGCGTCAGGCGGAACGTACCAAGCGCATTTTCAATATCGTGCTCGGCGCCATTGCCGCCATTTCGCTGCTGGTCGGCGGTATCGGCATCATGAACATCATGCTGGCCACAGTGACCGAACGCACCCGCGAGATCGGCATCCGCCGCGCACTCGGCGCTAAGCGAAAAGACATCGTCCTGCAGTTTCTCATCGAGACGGTTCTGCTCTCGGCCTCAGGTGGCCTTATCGGGGTCGCCCTGGGGCTTGCGATTCCTTTCTTCATCACCCAGTTCGCCGAACTTCAAACCAAGGTCACGCTATGGTCGCCGTTGCTCGCCTTTTCGATCTCGGCTATGGTGGGCGTAGTCTTCGGAATCTACCCGGCCATGCGCGCCGCGAACATGGATCCCGTCGAAGCGCTACGCCACGAGTGACACCCACCCCCAACGCGTCCGGCATCGTGCCCACTTCACCCGCGTCTCATCCGCACCGCCCGTGCACGGTGTGATACAATTCGGCCAGCGCGCAGGGTTACTTTTTGGATCACACAATGGAGATCGCGGTTAAACCAGTCGAGTCCAGCGAAGAACTTCGCAAGGCCATCGACCTCATGGCCCGGACCCACATCCACGGCGATACGCCCGCGATGCGGTGGCTGGAGGATTGTGCCGGCCAGTATCCCGGCTACCGGCGCGAGCACACGCGCATCGCCGTGCGGCGCCAGGAAGTGCTGGGTGCGCTCCGGCTCACAACCGATACGATCCGGATCGGCGAGGCCCGCCTCAAGATGGGTGGGCTCGGCTGGGTGGCCACGGCCTCGCACTACCGCCACAAAGGCGTCTGCCGCCAACTGATCGAAGACACGATGCGCTACATGCGCGAGCATAGCTACCACGTGTCGATGCTTTTCGGCATCATGGACTTCTATCAGCGGTTTGGCTTCACCACGGCTCTAGCCGACTACGCGGTCGTTCTGGATGCCCTCGAAGCGGTCACCTTTGAGAACCCGTTCAAAGAGCATCTCGCCAAGCCGGGAGACGTGGCCGCCATCCAGAAACTGCACAACGCCAACGATGGCCGCGCCGTGTGCTCCCTCATTCGCACCGGCGGCCACATCCGCAACAAGTGGGGCCGCTGGAGCGAGTGGCGCGTCCTGAAGGACGACCAAGGAAAGCTCATGGCCTATTACCTGGCAAGACCCGAGGGCGACACCCTGCACGTCCATGAGGCCGGCCTGGATCGACTGGGCGTCTGCGCCGCGGTGGTGGGTTCCGCCGGCCGCTTCGCGGACCAGGAAGGGTGCGTGCGCGTCCGCTTTCACGTGCCCCCCTCGCACGTGCTGGCGCGATTCCTCACTCAGTTCCGCTCCGTCCACGAGACCCGCCTCGACCGCGATGGCGGCGGCATGATGGCCTTCGTCAATATCGCCGAGAGCCTGGAGTCCATGATCCCGGAGTGGGAATCGCTCATCGCGCGCAGCGTTCTCCGCGACGTCCGCACTGAATTCACGCTGTGCGTCAACGGCCCGATGTTTCGCATCCGCTCCAACCGCGGCGCCGTGGACGTATCCTCCGCCTCCGGGCTGTCCAAGGTTAGCCTGAACCCCTCGAACCTCATGCATCTGCTCACCGGCTACCGCCATCCCGAAGACGTGCTCGAAGAACGCCGCTGTCTAATCTCCACCGAAGGCCGGGCATTGTTCGCCACGGTCTTTCCAAAGCGGACGCCCTACGTCTGGGTTTTCGACCGCTTCTGATCGCGCCGAGGGTGTCTCCGCCGCCGTAATCACGCTGTGCTTCAATATGCGATAACCTCTTCAGGAATGCGCACCAAGGGCCGGCGCCCGGCCCCGGGGAATAGTCCTCGGTCTCTTGTCGTTTCCAATTTACCCCTGTCCGGCAGTTGAGTGGGACTGACACCGTCTTTCGTGGAGGCTCTGCGGAGCTAAACACGGTGTCTGTCCCTCGCCCGTTGAAGGGTTACGGATGCCCGCCAGATCCTACGGATGGGCACTCCACGATTCGCGTTCAAAGCAGTACCAATAGTCTACGTGGTCTGACTGAAGGAATCAGAGGGAGATCTGGCAATGTATCGTCTCACGTCATCTGCGGTACCTGCACTGCTGCTGACTCTGGCAGCGACACTGGCCTCGGGCCAGGAAGCCCCACTCAAGCCCGGCGCAACGGGCTCAATGCTCGTCGAAGGTCTGTCGACCTACCATTTCCCCATCACGACAAGTTCAGATGAGGCCCAAGCGTGGTTCGATCAGGGCATCGTGCTGCTCTACGGGTTCAACCATGGCGAAGCCATCCGCTCGTTTCAGGAAGCGGCCGCGCGCGATCCGAAGGCGGCCATGCCGTGGTGGGGCATTGCCCATGCCAACGGCATGCACATCAACAATCCCGAAATGACGGAAGCCCAGTGGAAGGACTCCCACGACGCCGCGCAGATGGCCCTGTCCTTGCTGGATGACGAGACCAGTCTCGAACAGGCCTTGGTAAAGGCCGTGGCCAAGAGGACGGCATGGCCCGTCCCCAACGAGCAGCGTCCCTATGATGAGGCCTTCGCTCAGGCCATGAAAGAGGTCTACGCGGCCCACAGCGGCAACCCCGATGTCGGGGTCCTCTATGTCGAGTCCCTGATGAACCTCCAGCCTTGGGACTACTGGACCCCCGACAAGGAACCCAAGGGAAACACGGCCGAGTTTGTCCATGTGCTGGAGCGGGTCCTGTCCACCTATCCCGATCATCCGCAGGCATGCCACCTGTACATCCATGCCATGGAGGCCGGCCCCTACCCCGCGCGTGCGCTGGCGGCGGCGGATGCGCTTCGTGCGCGCGTGCCGGCCGCGGGACATCTCGTTCACATGCCCTCGCATTTGTACGCGCGAATAGGGCGCTACGACGATGCCTTGATCGCGAATGAAGTTGCGGTCGCCGCGGACTACGACTTCTTAAGTGGGGGCACCGACCCGGGCTTCTACTACGTCTATCACGCGCACAATCTCCACTTCCTGGCATTTGCCGCCATGATGAGAGGCCAATACGACGAAGCGCTCGCCGCCGCGAGGCAACTGGAGACGGCGGTCCCTGAGCCTGTCCTCGACCAGATGGCCTTCATCATGGAAGGCGTGATTCCCACGACCAGACACGTCATGATTCGCTTCGGCAAATGGGAAGACGTGCTCAAAGAGCCGGAGCCTCCCGCCAAGCGCCCGATCATGCGCGCCACACACTATTATGCCCGCGGAATCGCCTTGTCGGCGCTCGGCAGGACCGAGGAAGCCCGCAAAGAGATTGATCGCTTTAACGCGCAGATCAAGGAGGTTCCCGGCGACTGGTGGGTTTTTGCCAACCGCATCCACGACGTGCTGCCAATTGCGCAGCATATGTTGGCCGGAGAACTCGCCTATCGCGAAGGACGCCTGGAAGAGGCCTGGGCCGAGCTGGAGAAGGGCATCGAAGCCGAAGATAAACTGCTCTACGATGAGCCGCCCGGCTGGGTGCTTCCCGTGCGCCATGCCATGGGCGCTCTGCTCATGGAGGCCGGTGAATACGCACGCGCCGAGGCGCTGTACCGGCAGGACCAGCTTGCCCACCCCGGCAACGGCTGGTCGCTCCTCGGACTCAAGCAGGCCCTCGAAGCCCAAGGCAGGGGAGAAGAAGCGATCCGTATCGCCGCAAAACTGGACGAAGCATGGAATGGCGTGAAATCGCGCCCCACGAGTTCCTGCGCTTGCGCGCCTCTCAGTTAGACTCTCGCGAGGGAACGCTTCACGCGTCTGCGCAAGGGCGATCACACTAAGCCTGAGTCCGGCAGTTGATACCGCTACGCGGTTAGGGCTTTACATACATTGGGTTTCGGCCCACGGCCGAACGAGGTGACGAGCATTGAGTAGGGCGGGATTTGTTCCCGCCCTCTTCGCGTGGAGGGAACCGCTGCAGGTTCACTCAAGAGCAGGCAGGGACGCCGGCCCTCCCAGTATGGGTTCCTATGTATATTGGTCCCGGGCCGGTTTCCCTCCCGTTTGCGATTGGAATGGCAAGAGGGCGGGAACAAATCCCGCCCTACTGTACGCGCCCACTCCGGATTTCATGTGAGGCCCTGCCATTGGGTGACAAACTTGCCGGGAACGCTCACGACTTTCAGTACTTAGCCAACCTGGACCAGCGCGATTGCCTTGTGCCTGCGCTTTGCATTCGGCGGATTCGCTACGATATACTTTCGCACCGCGCCGGGGTGGCGAAACAGGCAGACGCGCCGGACTCAAAATCCGGTTCCCGCAAGGGAGTGGGGGTTCGATTCCCTTCCCCGGCACCATATTGACATAAAAGGGGTTAGCTCGTAAAAAGCTAGCCCCTTCTCCTTTCAGGAGAACTCCTTCACTAGTCCTGGCTGTAATGCTCCGGCTGAGGGGCGCGGGTGTGGGCGAGATCTTGCCCCAAGCATTTGTCTCGTGTCTTCAGCAAAGAACGAACGTCCAGCTCCTCACCCGTAAACTCTACAACAGTCGAAGCGCAGGCTTTCAACGCTTTAGTAATGTTCATCCACCTCACCGCACCATAGCTATTCGAACGTACAACGAGGTACACATCAGAATCTTGATCGCGCCAGTACTGGACATGCCTCTGGTTTCTTATGCCGAATACCTCGGAGTTGTCACCATGCTGTCGCAGGTGTGACGGCCCGCTTTTGAGCTGAACATATATGCGCTTGCCAGTGATCACCCCCTCACTGGTCACCCATTCGATTTCCCCGTCTATCCCAAAATCGAAAAACTGCGTTGGTCGAAAGATCTGGCCACCTCGGGAACACACGTCAAACATGAACGCAAGCATGCTCTGTTCATGGACATAACCGGGGCGAGGTTGATGAAGGTACCTTTGGTGGCGTGCAATGATCTGGCGTGTAACTGGGCAAAGACGGTACTTCTGCTCCTTATTCAAGACGTGCCACTCGTCCATATGTTGGGTGCCCCGGAGACCGTGGCGTAGTACATGATCTCTAAAGTGCCTTACAGCCTCCTCGAGGGACATTGATTCGCCGGAATGGAAGATGACGTCCGGTCGGACTGGCGGATCGAGCCTGAAGGTGTTCACATTGAACAATCCGATCACTCGATTGAGTAGGCAGTTCGAGTTAAGTTCTCCATCGAGAAGACGCACACCTTTCGGTAACTCTACGCGACCAATATGGTCGACTTCGATTCCAAAGTCCTCGGCGGTAACGGTAAGAAAACAACCTCTGACCGCCTTCGGTGCCCGGAACGCTTCATTCGATGCGTTCCAGAACGTGGCATCAATTGAATCATACCCATCGCATGTGTGCACAACACGAGGCACTCTCTCGAATTCGGAGATTCCTGCAAAGCCTTCGAGGTTGGCAATCATCCGGCGCGCATCATCAAATTCTGGTCTGTTGACGGTTGGTTCCGTATCCCACACGAAGGTATAGTCAACCAACCTGGACGGGTCGACCGCGATGAGTTCTTCGCGAAGTTCTCGCCTGATAGTAATAGATGGATCAAGTAGTTCCGGGAGCGTATCGGTTGACCCGTTTGCGATATTCCATCCGTATGGCGCGATGTCGCGTAGAAACAGGCAATAGTAGTCAATACCTTCGATGGCCAGAATAGGTAATGTTCCGCCACTACAGTAGCGAAAAAGGATCGACTCACCGTCCACACGGAAGGAGTCGCTCGTCTGATCAATCAGCACCGCGTCAATCTGTTGCTGCATTGCTGCGCACGTCCCCGTGAAATCGTCCATGCTCGCCTGCATTAGACGCTTAAGTATCAGGCGCGATTCGCGTCTTCGGATCGTTGGCGTGGTATGATTGAAGTTGACAGACAGTTTTGAGGCGTCACCGTTGCGCGTGATTTCGAGATTCTTCAGGAGCACCTGCAGTGTATCATTCTCAGCTTCAATGAATGGGAAGAACTCCGGCTTCTCAAGTTTCATTGTCCCGCCTCGCTACGTTGTTTCAGAGTCGCGTGTGATATGCACACTGCCGCATTGCGTTGAGACAGTATTATCGACGAGATCGACATTCGACTACGTAAGGCTACCCTTGTACCTCCGCCCATTCTGCTCCGTTTCGGAACAATATGCAACGGGCACATCTCTAGAGTGGCTCTGGAGCGCGTCTACATGCGCGAATACAGGTTACATATCGTTATGAGTGCCTTTGGTTGTAGAAACGGCATGATGCGACAGAGGAGAAAGGGGAGGGATCTCTTTCTCCCGAGGCTCACTCCGTCGTCAGACGGAGTCTTGAATGCCACCTGGCGCCCCCAACTACTTCGCCTCCTCGATCCGGTAGAGATGCGTCTTGGTGCGCAGCACCAGCGCATTCCCCGTCACGGCCGGCGAGGCCCAGAATCCATCGTCGAGCTGATTCACCGCCAATTCACGGTACTCGCGACCCGGCGCGATCACGGTGGTTGTGCCTTTCATGTTGGAAACATAGATGCGATCCGGCACCGCCAGCAGCGAGGCCCCGAACTTGCCGTCCATTTGTTGCGACCAGACCCGGTTGCCCGTCGCCGCTTCCATGCAGATCAGCACGCCGAGGTCGCTCACCATATACAGCAAGTCGCCCACGAGCACCGGCGACGATTGATGTGGGGTATCTTCGGTCATTTTCCAAACCACGTGCGTGTCCGTCACATCGCCCACCCCGCCTTCTCGAATCGCCCACAACTGCGTGGCCCCGGGTGAACCGCCGGTGTTCACAAACAACAGTCCATTGCCCCACACGATCCGCGAGATCGTGCTGTCATCGCGGTACCGGACCCGCCAAAGCTCCTCACCAGTTCGTGGATTGTGTCCTGTCACCAGCAGCGCCCCATTGCTGATCATTTGGACCTGGCCGTTGATCTCGACGAACACGGGCGTCTGGTACGACTTGAGATAGACCCCCTGAATGTCCGGCGTATACAAATCGGCCGGCCGATTGTACGTCCACACGGTCTCCCCGGTCGTCTTGTTCAGCGCCACGATAAACTGCTTATCTTTTCCTTCGAGATGAATGATGAGCAGGTCTTCGAAGATAACCGGCGACGAGGCCGGCCCCTGCATGTGGTCGCAATTCAAGTCGGTACGCCGCCACAACACTTCGCCGGATGCTGTGTCGATACACGCAGTGCCGGAGGTGCCGAAGTGCACGTAGACACGGCCCTCTTCGATGCAAGGCGAGGGTGTGGCATGCGTGTTGTTAGGATTGATCCGCTGCGGACTCTCCACGTGGAACACTTCGATATCGTAGATGACTTTCCCCGATTCACAGTCGACACCGACCGCGTACAGCGCAGTCCCGTCCTCCTTGGATGTTGTGAGCCAAATCAGCTTGCCCCATATCACGGGAGTCGAAAAGCCGAAATCATGGATGGCCGTCTTCCAGACGACATTCTCCGTTTCCGACCACTTCAGTGGGAGACCCGCCGCGTCGCTGTGCCCGTCCGTCTTCGGGCCCCTCCAGTCCGGCCACTCGCCTTGGGCGAGCGCTGGGTGCACACAGAACACGGCGGCAAAGACGAAAACACAAAAACGCATAGTGAACTCACTCCCCGTTTGCACACGAGATTTCCCCAACCACTCCGCCACTGCCTCGATTGGCATGAGTCCAGTGAATGTAGCCCGTTTGAACTGTTCGGTCAATGTTGCCTGGACGCGCCGAGGTCGCTCCATTGTAAGTGTGGGACCGGCACCCTCGCTGGTTGAATTGTGCATTCAACAGACCCCGGCCGTACCGATCTTCTTCGATTCCCCGCGCATCGCGCTGTGCAGTCGCGTCGCTTGCAGACAAAACGCCTCCAGGCGCGCCTCGATGATCTGGGGGAACGCATTGCCATCCGTCTCGATCGCAAGGAACGGAAGTCTTCGGTCGCCTTCGAGCAGCGACGCCGCGATGCCGTTGCTTTCACCATGAAGTCTCCGCTTCTCTTTCGTCGTCAACTTCTGATTCAGGATTGATTCCGCGATCCGCGACGGCATGCACCCGAACGGCCCAATCGAGATGACGCCGCACGAGGGCTCCAGAATCTCGTGCAGCGCCGCGCCTACGGTCAGGATCGCTTCTCCGGTGAGCCGGGGCGACACAAACCGGCTGCCCGCATCGACGACTTCGTCCACGTCTCCATCTTCAGCATAGAAGAGGCCCGATGGCGCCAGCAGCTTGCGGATGCGCCGATCGAAATACTGCTTCGTCCAGTGACGCGGCCAGAAATACAGGGAACTCTCGCTCTCGATCCCGCGTTTGCCAAGCCAATCCAGATACTTGATCCATTCGCTGATCTTCGCGGTGCGCACCACAAATCCGCGCTCGGCCAGCCGCTCCACCAGACGCTGCAGCGAAATCGGATCGTTGCGCACGTAAATCTCGCCGATGAGCGAGAGTTTCGGGAAACTGCCGTAGGGCCGCGTCAAGCGAATCGCGCTCAAACGCCTGCCTGTCGCGCCAAGCTGCCGGGCCAGAACGCCCCAGCTCTTGCCCACAACCGCAGCAATCTGTTCGTGCTCCTCGTTGAGGACGCGCAGGGCGTCTTCGCGATTCTCTGCCGCGGCCAGTATGGTGGCCCACATCTCATCAAAGAGATCGCCGATGACCACCGCGCGCCATGCGGCCAGAGCAAATCGCTCACCCAATCCGCTGTATCCGCTCTCCGCCGATAGCCGCAATACGGCCAAGTCACGGATCTGCCGTTTCTCGATCAAGGCCTGAGAAAACGTCGCGTACTGGCCAAACCGGCACGGCCCGCTCGCCGTTGCCATGAAGTAGGCCGTAATCTCACCTTCGGGCCGATGCTCGAGGTAATGGAGCAGCGATCCAATCGTGGTCTGCAAGGGCAGGCACTCCTTGCACGACGAGTTACCGCGCCCAATCTTCAACACTTCTTCGGTTGCCGGCGGGAGTGCCTCCGCCTTGACCCCCACGCGCGAGAACACCTTGGCCAGCAGCGCGGTTCCGTAGCGACCCATCGTGGGGATCAGAACCTTGACCCGCGGGTCGCGCAGCGAAACCCATTCGCGCCGCGACGTGAGTATCCCCGGTGCGAGCTTCCGCTCCAGGAATCGCGCAGGCGTGTAGCCATTGCGAGCTGCCGCGGTTTGCCGCCGACCGCGCGACTGCTGGTAGAAACGAACGATGTCCAGAAATGCTTCAATCCGCGTTTCAATTCCCGCGTCCGCCGTGTGACTGTCGAGTTCGAGCGTCAAGGACGGCTTGCGCCCCATGATGTCGCGGAAGAAACCGACCAGGAAGGAGTCCGGCCCGCAGGAGAAGTTCGTGATGTACGTTCCGAAGAGTTGGGGATGTTTCTGAATGTATTGCGCGCCGCGCAGGATCATCCGGCCCATGCCCCAATACATGTTGCTGTCCGGCGAAAGCTGCTCGTCATCAAGCGGTAGCATATCCAGCGGAATGACGCGCACCCCGCGCGACGCGAGTTTCGCGGGAATGCCTTTGTTGGACGCGCTGGTGAAACTGTTGTAAGGACGCCCGAACAGCACGACCGCGATCGTATCGGGATCGCCGCGGAGCGCCTCCAACGCTTCGTCGCCCATGGCGCGCAGGCCGGTCTGAAACTCGCGTTGCTCCGCGATCGCCGCGTCCAGCGCCGATTGAGCCTTACGCGAGGACGCGCCCAGTGCGTGGGCAATTTCCCGAAACTGCGGCGCGTTCTGTTCGATTGCGTGAGCGAAATCAAAGAACGGGGTCAAGAGGCGTTTTCCCTCAAGTTCGGGAAAGACCGCCCGCAGGTAATAGGGCTCCCCTTGCACGAACACGCACGTGCACGAGTTCTGATTGCCGCTCTGTGATGGAATCCCGCGCAGGTGAGGCAGAAAGATGAAGTCCGGGTTCTTCTTCACAAGATTGCTCAGGTACCCGTGCGCTTGTTCGACCGGAAAACAGAAAGCCGCCCCTTGTCGATCGACACCCTCGGGTTCGATCGCATCCGGTAGAACCACACGATACCCCAGCTCCGCGAAAAACCGGTTGTACAGCGGGAAATACGTGTGCGTGAGGAACGAACGGTTTATTCCAACGGTTGGTCTGCGATCTTCCGGGGTCTCAGAGGCTAGGTCGCGAAACACACGCCGTTCGCGTTTCACCACGAGGTCAAGTCCGGTTGGATCGATCTTGCGCCCATGAATGAGATTATCGTAGCGATTGCAGATCCCTCCGAAGGGATACGTTTTGCCGTTTATCCGGATTCGGGCGATTGTGCAGCCGCGGTCACATTTCTCCTTGCCGCCTTTGCACGTGAAGGCGGTGCCGTACTCCAATTCGCGTTCGGCCAACACGCGCAAATCAAAACTGCCGGCACTCAGCAGCCCCTGCTCCATGCGCTGCTCAACCGCGAGCGCCACTCCGTAAGCACCCATAAGCCCGGGGTCCGGCGGAACGACGACGCTCTTCCCCGTGAGCGCGGACATCGCCACGGGCACCGCCTCGTTGTAGCACACGCCTCCCTGCACGAAGATCTTCTTGCCGACGGGCCGGTTGCCCTTCACCCGGTTGGCGTAATTCATACAGATCGAATAGACCAGCCCCGCTACGATGTCCTGCACGGCAACGCCCTCATGCGCGGCACGCTTGATATCGGACCCGATGAAGGCTGCGCACTGATCGCTGAAGTTGGGAGGCGCCTCCGCCTGCATGGCCATTGCCCCAATGGCCGTCACGTCGATGCCGAGACTCTCTTTGGCGGCTTCTTCGAGAAAGGAGCCCGTCCCCGCGCTGCACGCCTCATTCATGGCGTAGTCGCTGGGCACCCCATTGGTGATGTAGGTGTATTTGGCATCCTGCCCGCCGATCTCGAATATCGTGTCCACCTCGGGATCGAAATGCACCGCCGCCGTTGCGTGCGCGATGATCTCGTTGATCACCCCGTCGGTCATCGCGTGCAGCGCCGCAATCTGTCTTCCGCTGCCCGTGACACCCAATCCCTCGATGATGATGGGTGCCTCAACTTGGCGCGCCAGGCTTTCGTACACACGCCGCGACGCCCCGACCGGATCCCCGTTTGTCCGCAGGTACTCGGCGGCCAGGATCGCCTTGTCACTGCGCCGCATGATGACGCCCTTGGTCGTGGTGGACCCGACGTCGAGCCCCAGGATCGTCGCGTCGCCCGAAGCGGCCCGCTGCCATGGCTGGTGCTTGAACTCGGCCATCTCGCGAAAAGCGGCCAGAGGCCGGTGAAACGATACCGACCGGCAACCTTGGCGGAAGATGCTCTCCACACCTGCACACGGGATGGTCTCGTGGTCCATCGCCCACAGGGCCGCGCCCAAGGCCTCCATCCACGGCGCTTCCGTGGGGATATGCAAATCTTCCACCGCACGCCCGAGGTGGTGAACGAGCCACCGATTCTGAGAACACCCGCCGATCAGCATGACCGCGCTCCGGGGCAGTTGCTTTAACAGCTCAAGCAACTTGTCGGCCATCATCTTCGTCAGGCCCGCGATCACCTGCGGTTTCGGCACCCCCTTGTTGAGCGCGTGGGTGCAATCGCTCTTGCAAAATACGGAGCACCGCCCGGATACCTTGTGCGCCGTGTCCGGCAATTCCATGGCCGCGGTTTCGTCGAGCGTGATGCCCATTCGGCGCAATTGCTGGAGAAAGAACTCGCCCGTTCCCGAGGCGCACTTGTTGCCCGTGTGAATTGCCTGGATACGGCCGCCGTCGTCCAGGTTGTAGAGCATGAACGTCTCGCCGCCCGCGCTCATGATGATGCGATACGGATGCCCCGGCGGCATAACGTGTGCAACGGCGAGTTCCACCGCCTCGGGCTCGGAGATGGTTGATGTGGCGAGGTGATCGCGGAACTTGCGCCCCGTCACCGCGATGGCCAACGAGGACAAGTCTTCGATTTGCGCGAGGAGCGAGCGCAAGCGGTCCCGCGGGTTCCCTTCGTGCGCGATTGTGCGCGCCCATTCAATCTTGACGCTGTCTCCTTGGCGGAGTGCGCGGACCATGCCGATGGTGGATGCGCCCAGGCAAATGCCCAAGGCCTGGCGACACCGGCCGTCGCCAGCGAGGAAGTCATCGCGTGTACCCATAGAAGCTGTCTACGTCCCCGGGTGCCGGAGTCCGTCAACCTCGACCGGCACTCCGTGGACGCCCCCTGTCTGTGCGCTCTGTGACTGTCGGTGCTTCCGTCCCTATTCTATCACACAATCCCTTGGCGAGTATCACGATTCTCGCGAAAGTCGTCGTGAGGGCTCTCCAGGTGTGGCGCCGGCGTCCGCCGGTCAAAATCCGTTTGGGTGTTACTTTGCACCCGGAGTGCCCTGTGCTATACTTCTCGTGTCTTGGTGACAACTTAGGAGGATCGACAATGAAGCATGTGAAGACTCTGTCCAAAGTGCAGGTTCCGGCGCCCGCCAATGCGGAGCCAAAGGAGAAACCGGTTAAGCTGAAGAGACGCTAACCGTATCTCGAACGAGCATTCTGCACTCCCTGGCCGCGAAGTACCGGCCAGGGATCAGCTTTTTCACCAAAAGATATTGCCGGGTTCCGTGGGCTCGCTCGTACGCTGAATGGCGAGATCCACAAGCCGCCGCCGCTCTTTCTTTTTGCCCTCGTCTTGCGCTTTCAGCAGAACATTCTTCGTCCCGTCTAGGCCACGCAGCGAGCGGTCCGCCCGAAAGAAACCCACATCGCGCACGCCGAACAGCGCGTCGGTCTCCTGACCCAAGCGGCCAGCCTCATCCCGCAACGCAGTCATCTCCGCCGACTCGGCGGGGGCCTCTAGAATCTCGAGCGCCTCTTCAATCGCGGGTTTCAACTTGTCCGACTCGACCCCGCGCGTGAGGACCTCGCGAACACGCTGCTCGCGCGCCAACTCATCCCGGAGCTTCGCCTGAATGTATTTGTCCATGCAGGCCTTCTCCATATGAAGTCGCCAGCGGTAGTTGCCTTCCATGATATACGGCGGCATCACCTTGCCTGCCTGCACAACCAAGTCGTAGTAGCGTCCAATGCCCTCATTGCTGTCCACGGGCCGCTCGAGATTCTCCTCCAACTGGAATAGCGCCTGCATCATGAGGTCCGCCGCTTCCTCGCCGAAATGAAGGCGGCAATACTCCAGGGTCACGTCTTCCACGGTCTGGTTGGGATTCCACAACAGGCGGCTCCACATGTACTGGTGGAACTCGTCGTGGTGTCCCTCGCTGTAGATGATGTCACCTTCGGAGAAGGGCATGATGCGCTGAAAGATCGTGTACATCGCCTTGGGCCGCGCGTGGAAGGTCCGCCGCCCATAGGCCTTCATGATCGTCCGGTCCGGATGCTCCACCATAAACTGCGCGCTGATCCAGTGCGTGATGTCGGAGTAATGGACGATCTGCTTGTCATTCGGCAATTGCCGGTACAGTTCCGCCAGGTAGCGGTTGACTGGCCCTTGGCCCGGATATACGAAAAGATCCTCGCGCAATTCTTCGCGGAAGTAATTGGAAAGCGCGTTGCTCCCGGGCCCGTAGCAAAGCCCATAGCACCAGTCCCGCTTCTCGCCGTTGAAGTAATCGAGGATCGCCTGGTCGCCCGCATTGTCGAGCCCCTGGTTTGCGACCAGCACGATGCTGTTCGGGTGGGTCTGGTGCCAGACATTCGCCATCTCTTCGCAAAGGTGCACGAAGGTCTTGCCCCATGGCGTACAGCGCTCGTCCGTGCAGCCTCCGGGATCGCCCGCATAAAACCGCATGATGTCGTGCTGCGCGCGTTTCCCAAAGTCTTCGGTCCACTGGTCCATGAGGGCCTTGCGCGCCTCCGGGATGTTGGGGCACACCCACGTATTGCCTTCCCACCCCTCGCGGCCGCCCGCCTTCCACTCCGGAGGAAAATCGCTCCGCAGTTGATTCGGCCGCGCCCCGGTCACCGTCATCAGTTCCCAGGACTTGAGGAAATCGAAGAGCGGGCCGCCTTGGTCTTCCGCGTAAAAGCAGTTCGCGCCCGCCAGGGTGTAATCCAGCACGCAGTCCGTGACCTCATCGAAGGTCCAGGCGCGCGCCCCGGTGATTTTCCGCATCGTGCCGCCCTGGTTCGGCGAGAAGCCGCGAAACTTGAACGCGGGCGCGCTGGACACGTCAATCGCGCGGAACTCGAGCGCGCCTTCCCGCTGAATGCTTCGCCGCACGATTTCACCCACGGCATAAAGCAGACCTCGCGTGTCCGCCGCGATGGCCAGGATTCCCGCCTTGCCCCCGAGCGACACCGTCTTCACGGCATACGATTCGGGCGCTGGTCCCTTTGTCCCGGGGAGTGATACGCCGCGTTCTCGGGCAAGCTCCGCGGCAATGCCCGGCTGATCGACGCGCCCCAACACAATGGTGAGTTCCGCGTTCTCGGGCATTTCGGCTGTGGGCGCGATATTCTTCAACCCCCGCTGTTCCAGGCGCTGCTGCAAGATGCCTGCGGCTGTCGCCACCATCGGCGACGTGTCATCCGCCACGATGACGATCTGGTGCACCACCAGGCCGGGGTCTTCCGGCGCCGCGATCGCGGCGCAACTGAGCACGAAACAAGCCAGTATTCTCATGAGGATTCCATCTCCACGTTGTGCTTCCCGACTGCCCGCAGTTCGCTGAACCGAGGCTCAGCATACCACCGTGGGCCACCTCCCTCTAGCTGCCCCCCCCGCACGCGGGGGGAAATTCTCGACCGATCGGTCCGATCGGTCCGATCGGTCCGATCCGTCCGATTCCCATCTTTCCCGCAAGCGAGTGCGCTCCCATCGCGCCTACGGCGTGCAGCGGTAGATCACCGTGCTCTTCGCCGGCAAGGTATCGCTCCATGTGTCTGTTTCCAGGGCCACCGGTAGCTGGCTGTACGGCACGAGCCGCTCCACGGTCCTTAGCGGCACCGGCCAATGGAAGGTCTCTTTCGCTACGTCACTCGTATGCACGATGAGATAAGGCCCCACCACGCCCACCATACCTGGCCCCTCGCGATAGAAGTGGACCCCGCTGTTCCTGCCAATCCACTTCAGCATCCCGATTGGCAGCCTGGGCACCGCGGTGTATACACTCACGCCGCGGCCCGCAGGTCGCGCCGCGGCAACGGCATTCCCGGAATCATCGTACGTGGCGAGTACTTGGCCCTCGCTCGACGTGACGGCGAAGCGTGGTTGCCAGTCCCCTTCAAAAAGCACGCTTTCTGCCGTGACGCGGCTCTTCAGCGTGAACGGACCCTCCTGCGTCAGCGGTTTCACGGTCATCCCGGTGAGGGCGGACAGCCGCGCCACGTCTAGTCCGTCATCCCCCATAATCCCTGGCGCGAAGGTCCAGACGACCGTGCCTCCGCGCGCGTAGATGCGCTCCACGGCGCGTTCTTCCGCCTCCGTTACGCGGTACGGATTGGCGAGGATGACGAGTTTGACCGAATCCGGGATGTGGGGGAGATCGCTCTGGAGGTAATAACCGACGGTTGTTCCCAGACGCGAAACTTCGTGCCGCCACAGCGCCAGCGATTGAAGCAGATATGGGTGCGTATCGGTCTTCAACGCGTGAACGCTGTCTTCACTCACCACAAAGGCCACCTCCGGATGCAGCACCGGCTCATCCCGCATCGTCGCGCCCATGCGCCGGACCAACGGCGCGGTCTTCCAGAACTCCTCTTCGTTCCAGCGTCCATCCGAAAGCAGGTCGAAATACCAGAAACCGCTCTTGTGCGTGAAGAACTGGGCGTAGTTGCGCCGGTTCAACGCCAGGGTTTCTTCAAGCGTCTTTGCGCTATCTGGACCACCCCCGGGTGCGATGCCCTCGATGGTCTCCGTTGCGAGATGGGTGAACGTGTCTTCTTCCAAGACGGCCAATTTGCCATGCAGCGCCACGGAATCCAGCGGCAGATGGAAATTGCCGGGTTGCCCCAAGCCTCGTTCGAAATACGAGTACGGCGCATGGATCATGTCGAGATCCGGACATTCCAGCAGCCGGCTCAATGCAAGATGCCCGGAACGCGCCAGCACGCGCGGGCCGTTATGATTGAGTTCCAGGGTGTATCCGTAGAAGGATCCGGCTAGTGCGCGCCCCCCGCTCGCTTCCTTCACGACCTTTGCCAGGTACGCGATTGCGTCTGCGACCAGCTCACTTTGAAAACGCTGCGCATCCATGGCTTGTCTGTGAAGCACCGGATCGCGGAACGGCCCCAGTACGGACGCCTCCAACATGTCCTCCGTGGGCAGCGCCGCCGTCTTCAGCGAGACGGCCGGATCGCCCCACGCCTTCTGCAGCCGCTTGTCGGTCTTGTGGGTGCGCGTCAGCCACTCGCGGAACGCCGTCTGATTTGCCTCGCTATAGTCCAGCGAGTCGTTGGCGTGGAAGTAGAACCATTCGCAGGTCTGCATGTTGGCCAGACACACCCCGATGAAACGGTCCGCATGCGGCCCTCGCAGGATTTCCTCCATGCGCGAGCGAAGAAGAGCGGCTGCGGTCTCGCGCCAGACCGGACTGGCAGGCGATGCCCACTTCACCGCCTCGCCCGATGCGAGCACGATGCGCGCCTCGGGGTGCTCCTTCAACCACTTCAGCGAGCCGCCCACCCACGTGCGCATGTAGAAGTAGGCATTCGGATTGGCCTTGCAGAACGCGTCAATCGTGTTGCGCGCGGCGTCGCTGGGACCATCCCAGTCAAGCGGCACGTTGAATGAAATCAGATCGACCCCGGCATCGCCCGCCATCTTCACCTGCTCGAAAAGGACATCATCCCTCCCAAACTGATTGTTCGCGGCAAAGAAGATGGGGGAGAGGGTCTCGCCGTTGATGATGACTGCCGGCCCACCCGGGCGCCCCGAGATCACCTTGCAGACCG
Source organism: Candidatus Hydrogenedentota bacterium (assembly GCA_020849535.1). GTDB lineage: Bacteria > Hydrogenedentota > Hydrogenedentia > Hydrogenedentales > SLHB01 > JAHDWY01. The sequence continues at coordinate 25,077 of JADLGB010000184.1, read as the reverse complement.
GTGATTCCGCTAGCGCCATGCCCTGCCACAAGCACAGCACCAAAACGGGCGCCACGCGCCTCACGACCTGCGCCAATCCCATCCAAGCACCCACGGCCAATCTCTCCCTCCACGCAGCACACGCCGGGTCACACGCTGGGTATCGTATTCACTTAGGCCGCCGAGGGCAAATGGTTGCTCTAGCGATCAATGAGGAGAGCAGACAAGAAAACCGGACCGATCCGACCGATCGGTCCAATCCGTCCGAGGGGAAGTGGCAAATGAAGACACAGGCGAGGGCGCCTGTGCCATACGTCCATCTGCCATTCCTGGTGTTTCTGAAGCTCTTGAAGTCTGCGTGCAAACCAAGGACGGCAAGATGGGAATAGTCCCCGCAGGCCAAGCAAGCGCGTGTGGCACAGGCGCCCTCGCCTGTGTCTTCACGAACCTCGCACCAGCACAAACTCCGCCAACCCGATCATGCAGTCGCGGTAAGTAGAGGGGGAGACAGCATGCAACGCCGCGCGAGCCTCATCCGCATACTCACGCGCGAGCGCCTCGGTCTTTTCGCGTGCACCACTGCTTTCAAGCAGCGCCGCGACCCACGCGCGATCGGCATCGGTCAACTCCCCGCCCTTCATGTCTTCGAGCCGTGCGATGCCATCCGCATCGAGCGTCTCGCGCATGTACAGAATAGGCACGGTCTTCTTCCCTTCGACGATGTCGCCGAGGGCCGGTTTCCCGAGAGTCTCCGTGTTCTGGGTCAGGTCGAGCAGATCGTCCACCAGTTGGAACGCAATCCCAAGGGCCATGCCGTACGCATAGAATGGCTCCCCGGTTGCGCCGGGAATCAAGCAGGATGGTGTGCTGCACGTGACCGCGAACAGGCTCGCCGTCTTCTGGCGCGCCAAGCTGATGCACGCTTCAATCGAGTAATGATCGCGGCCTAGGCCGAAGTTTTGGAGTTCCCCCTCGGCCATCTGCCGCACCGAATCGATCGCGCTCGTGATAACCGCGCACGAGTCATAGCAACTCATGATGTTGATCGCGCGCGCCACCAGGTAGTCCCCGCCCAACACCGCCGTGTGGTTATCCCACAGGGCGTTCAGGGACCGCACGCCGCGCCTCAGGTCCGCTCCGTCGATCACGTCATCATGAGCGAGCGCCGCGAGGTGAAGTAATTCCATCGCCGTCGCCAGCGGCACGAAGTGCGCCGTGTCCTTCGCGCCACTCGCACGCGCCGACAACAGGCACAGGGCGGGCCGCAGCATTTTCCCGCCGACCGGGGGACGGGGAGCGTCGTTGCCGTGAACCAGACGCAGCGCGTCCTGCCAGAGATCGCCCACCCCCGCACGAACTTCCTCAAGTTCCTGCTGGACAGGCCTATACAAATCGTTGAGCGAGAGTGTTGTTTGCATTGCGCTGAAGTGTAGCACACGAGGTCCGCGAATCGCGACCTTGGATGCATGCGGAATGCATGAGAACTTTACGGATCAAAGTTGTGCCCGACGCCTTTGCACAACACTTGACATTCCGCGCAAAAATGCTAGCTCGTTCCGCGAAAATCATTGCCCAAATCCGCACCTGGAGGGTACAATACCGGTGTGCGGGCTGCACTCCGGGGAAACAGAGTGACTGAATGGAGGGTAGCCATGTCAGAGACTCTGACCATTCGCATCCACGAAGCGGTGCTCACGGGCGATCTCGTGCGCGTCCGCGAACTCCTCGACCACAACCCTCTATTGATCGATGCACGGGACGAAGACGGCTTCACGCCCTTGCTCCTCGCCGCGGAGTTTGGATGTCTTCCCGTGGCGCGCCTCCTCCTGGATCGCGGGGCGGACGTCAACGCGAAAGATAATTACGGGGACACCGCCATCCTGCTCGCGGTGCGCACCGGCCACAAGAAGATGGTCTCGCTCCTCGCCGAGTTCGGCGCCGACATCAACTCACAGAACAAGCTCGGGTGGACCCCGCTCCACGAAGCCGCCGACGATGACTATCGCACCATGGCGCAGCTCCTGATCGGATTGGGTGCGGACCTCCTCGCCCATGACGTCCACGGGAGGACCCCGCTCGACGTCGCGGGGAGCACGCGTTACTCAACGGTGGCTCGCCTTTTCTCGCGGCAAAACGCGTAACTCAACGGGAATTCGAGACTATGCCCGCAGTGCGCCCAGCACCTCGACGCCGCGCTCGATCGTTGAGTCTTCCGCCGCGAAACTGATCCGGAAGTTTGTGGCACGCTCGCTGAACACCGACCCGGGAATCACCAGCACGCTATTCTCGATGGTGCGCTTCACGAACCCGTCTCCATCTCCGCTTGGAGCTTCCGGAAAGATGTAGAACGCGCCGCCCGGCTTCGTGACCTTGAATCCCGCCGAAACCAGTCCATTGTAGATGAGATCGCGCTTTCTCCGGTAGGCGTCGATCCGCGCGTGCTGGTCCAAATCGAGCGCCTTGACGGCCGCCTTCTGCGCGAATGACGGCGCGCATACAAACGTGTATTGCTGCAAGGTGTTCATCTCGTTCAGCAGGTCCTTTGGACCTGCAGCATACCCCACGCGCCAGCCCGTCATCGCCGCCATCTTCGAGAACCCATTCAGCACGATCGTGTTTTCGTACAAACCCGCCATGCTGGCCGGTTCGCCCTCATACGTGAATTGATCGTAGATGTCATCGCTAATCACCAGCAGCTTATGTTTGCGCGCCACCTCAGCCAATGCCTTCATCTCCGCGCGCGTCAGCGCCACCCCGGTGGGATTCGCGGGCGAATTCACGAGCAACACCTTCGACTTGGGCGTGATGACCTTCTCCACCGCCTCCGGCGTGAGTTTGAAGTGAGGATACGTGTCCACCATCTTGCACACCCCGCCAATCAGATTGGTCAGGTGCTTGTACATCACAAAATACGGGTCCGCGAAGATCACCTCATCTCCGGGGTTGACCGTCGCAAGCAGGGCCAGGAAGAGACCGCCGGACACCCCTGACGTGATCATGACGTTCTCGAGCGGAGCCCCAAACCGGCGTTGATAGTAAGCGGAAGTGGCCTCCTTGAGTTCCTCGATGCCCCCGGTCTGCGTGTACCGGTTGAACCCCGCGCGAATCTGGGCGATCGCCTCCTCCTTGACCACATCGTCCACATCGTAGTCCGGCTGGCCGATGCTCAGGTTAATGGGATTTTCCAACGTCGCGGCCAACGCAAACACCTTGCGAATACCGCTCGAATCGATCTGGTTCATCCGGTCCGCGCGAAAACTCATGACTCCTCCTTCTCTACAAACCGCGCAACTATGCGCACGGCGCGAATAGTACCACACGAATGCCGCGTGATTCCTCGCCCTGACACAGCCACCACCAGGAGCGCCGGCATCCTTGCCGGCTCTTGCCTCTTTGTCTCTCTCCGCAACGCCCGAGGTGGCATGGGCATCCTGCCCATGGTCTCCTATCTACACGAACGCGGAGCCCGCCGAACAACGCAAAGGATTCGCGAGGCAGTACGGATGAGGTGAACCTCGTAGCGCCACGTACCCGCACGACGTGGCTTGCATCTTTGGCGCCGTCCGTGGAAACTGTGTCTGGCCGGAGCATGGGAACGATCGGGTAACTGACAGTGCAATGAGAAACCGAATGAAGATTGTTGCCTTCGTACTGACAATGCTCGTGACTGTACTCGCCGCGGGGTGCGCGACGGTGAACAGACCAATACCTATCGCCTTGCTCGATCCTGAAGTGGACGGACTCACGGTGACGGTGAATGGTGCGACGATCACCGATCCTGATGGTCCCTTCCTTTGGAATTGGGGCGACGGAACCACCAATACAAGCTGGTTTCCAGGCAAGCACACGTATCACGAACCGGGCTTCTATCATGTCGTTGTCGAAGTGCGGCGCCATGGAAAACCAGGGACCGAAGATTTGTATCTGAAGCTGGCGCATTAGCTGCCGCCTTATTGCCATCGGATCATTGCATTCCCCGTGCGGGCGCACCGTAGCCGGCGTTCCTGCCAAACCATGGGAGTTCTCGAAAGATGAACCAACTACTCCGTTCGGCCAAGCTCAGCCTCATCGCGGCATGTTCTGTTTTCGCTTGGTCCGCCGCCGCGGAATTCCCGATTCCCCAGAATCCGCTATGGGAGCCGATTATGGACGAGGTGTATTTGCAGGAAGTGGGGACCTGCATCGAGACGGACCAGCCGCTGAACGCGGTGGCGGTGCTGAATGCCAAGGCATACATCGGCGATGCGGCGGGGGTCGCCTGGGTTGAAGACGACAAACTGAAACGGATCGATGGCGGGCCGGCCGTTTCCGTGTCCCGGTTGAAGTGCCTTGACGGCGCCTTGTGGGCCGTGGCGGCCGACGGGTTGTGGACCTCTGACGGTTCCGTATGGACACACGTCACGGACCTGCCGGTTACCGATGTGTGTTCGCACAACGGCACGATTGTGTTCGCGTCGGGAACGACCCTTCACGAAGTCGACGGCGCCGCGGCGAAAGAGATTACGGACGGCAAGTCCTCCGCCTTGCTGGGCGTGGCCTCTTATGGCGGCACGGTCTACGTGCACGACGGCAAACGCGCCGGCTTACTCGAAGGCGGCAAGATCAGGTTCGAAGATATCGCGGACTGGGGCGTGCTCGAGCGTGGCTGCACAATTCGCGACATGATGGCGTACGGCAGCCGCCTGTACTTCGCCACCGACGAGGGAATAAGCCTTTTGCGCGGCATGTCGTGGTATCAAATCAAAGGCGAAGATGGGCTGTGCTACGAAGACACGACATGTCTCGCTCAGGGGTTCGACCGCGACCTGTGGATCGGTTCCATGCGCGGGGCGATGCGCAATGCCGATGACGAGTACCAGTACTTCGGTTACCAACGTTGGATACCCAACGACAAAGTGAACGCCATCTCCTGTGCTGAGAATGCCGTTTTCATCGCCACGGACGGTGGACTCGGCATCATCCGTTACGAACCATTTACGCTCGCCAAGAAAGCGGCGTATTACGAACGCTGGCTCGATGAGTGGGGCATGAAACGCCTCGGCTTCATCCATTCCCTGTTTCTGATTGACGGCGAGTGGCAACGCGAAGTCAGCGACAACGACGTGGGATATAGCAGCCACTATGCGAGTGCGAAGAGTTTTCAATTCGCGGTGACGGGCAACCGCAAGGCGCGCGATGAAGCGGTCAACATGATGAAGTCCATGGTCTGGAGCGAGCAGATCACGCCGATCGACGGTTTCCCGGCACGGTCGATCTATGCAGCCGGGGAACCCACGCTGAAAGCGATGCACGGATCAGGCGGCCTGCCGGCGGAATGGCATCCCACGCCCGACGGCGTGTGGGAATGGAAAGGCGACACTTCCAGCGATGAGACGGACGCCCATGTGTACGAGACGACGGTCTTCCTGAATTGTGTAGCGAACGACGAAGAGCGCGTGTGGGCGACGGAGCATCTGCGTCGCGTCGTCGGCCATATCGTGGATAACGGATTCATGCTGCGCGATGTCGACGGAAAGCCCACACGTTGGGCGCGTTGGGACCCCGAGTATCTTCAGACCCCCTACGGCTACTACGCACGCGGGTTGAACGGCATGGAGGCGTTCAACTACGTTACGACCGCTTACCATTTCACAGGTGACCCGAAATTCGTGACTGGTAAAGAACAGCTTCTCGGCTGGAAGTATCAGGGCGACATTCTGCGGCAGAAACTCACGTTCCATCCCGGCTACTTCACGCATTTCGACGACCGGTTGGCGTTCTACTCCTACTATCCCCTCGTGCAGTACGAAACGAACCCTGACCTGAAGTCGTTGTGGCTGCGCAGTCTCGAACGCAGTTGGGAAGTGAAGCGCATCGAAGCGGTGCCGTGGTTCAACTTCATCTATGGCGCTTTGACCGGCAATGACGCGGAGCTTGAGCGTGCCGTCGGCCACTTGCGCGAATGGCCTCTCGACCTTTGCCGCTACCGATTCACGAATTCACACCGTGACGATCTCCACACGCCGGCGGGTTATCGCGAGTATTCGGAACGGCCAAAGCCCCTGAGCCCGCGCGAAACCGAACCCAATCGCTGGGACGGCAACTTCATGCAACTTGACGGTGGCAGCGGCACGGTGATCGCCGACCCGGGCGGCTGGCTGGACGCGTATTGGATGGGCCGCTACTACGGCATGATCTCGGCCCCAACGACGAATGAAAAAGACCTGACGACCGTGCCGAAGCGCGGCCTTCAGATCGGCGCGAAGCCCTATGCCGGGCCACCAAGACCCAAGCTGAGTTTCGAGCATTAGGCGGCCCTAGCAGCAGGGCAGCAAGCCGGCCACGGAGGCGAGTGGGCGTTGCGCGGACGGAGACTCCGCGGTATTGACCCCGCCAGCATGAGGTGTTACGCTCCCACAGGCACGGCTGTAAGACGGGGTCCACCGCATCATGATCAATCGAATATGTGCCTTCGGACAAGACGTAGCGCTTGGCTTTTGCTTCTCGTTCCTCGTGGCGTTCGGGGGCTGTGGCGGCCCGCAATCCTCCCTTCCCTCCGGCAGCGGTATCACCTATTGGCGCACGCTTTCTGGCGCGGCGGGCGATGCACAGGACACCCTCGTCGCGCGTTTTAACGAGCAGCACCCGGACACCAAGGTCACCTCCGAGTTCCAAGGCAGCTACAGCGACCTCGCCACGAAACTGCTGACCGCCGCCGCCGCGCGCCGCGGACCCCAAGTCACGCAGTTGGGCACATTCGAAATCAGGCAGTTCGCCAAATCTGGCGTTCTCGTGGACCTGAAACCCTTGATGAACGGCCCAAACGGACTGGACACCTCCGGCTGGTCCGGGACTTTGATTGCTGCGGGGGAGATCGATGGCGGCGTCTACTGGCTGCCTTTTAACGTCGCCGTCCCCGTGCTGTACTACAATCAAGACGCATTCACCGACGCGGGCCTCTCCGGACCGCCCGAGACCTGGGCTGACTTCTTCAGCTATGCGCGCAAACTCACCCGTCGGGGCGACAAGGACGCAGTGCAGATGAGTGGCCTCGCGCTGTGGAACATCACATGGCCCTTGCTCTCCATGTTCTGGTCCGAGGGCGGCGAACTCACCAACCGCGACTACACGAACATCACCCTCAATGATCCCGTTGCGGTTCGCCTGCTCACCGAACTCCAATCCCTCGTTCGTGAAGGTGCGGCGACCCTGCCCGACAAAGCCTCCGGCGGACACCGCGCCGCCTTCCTTTCTGGGCGCGCCGCGATGATCCTCGATTCGCAGGACGCCTTCAGCGAAGTCTTCACCCAAGCCACAGGTTTCACCCCTGCCCTCGCCAACTACCCAGCGGGCGCGAAGGGGAAGGTCTACGCCCCCGGTGGCGGCGGGCTGGCCATTCTCGCCAACACCACCCCCAAACAGCGCGAGACGGCCTGGGCCTTCATCCGGCATATGATCTCCCCGGAGAGCATCGCCTATTACGCCCGCGAAAGCGGCTACGTAGCCTTCACCGAAGAATCCCGCCGTGCCGCGGGCGACCTGCTCCAAGATCCCCGTCACGCGACCATCCATGAGGCACTTCCGTTTCTTCGCGCCGACTATTCCGTCAACATGTCACCCGCGGTGCGCAACGCGTTCGACGAGGCCTTCCAAAAGATCCTGGTGCAAAACGCGGACGTTCAGGCTACGCTGGATGCTGCGGACACCCGCGCCGAGGCCGCCGTGAAAGAAGAGCTGACCGCGCACTGATGGAAGGACAGCCCGCGTGATGGATGCCGGAAGGAGACACTTCGCTCGCGCTTTTCGCAGGAACGGTCGGGAATGGCTGACGTTCCTGCTCTTCGCTGCACCCAACCTCGTACTTTTCGCGGTGTTCACCTACTGGCCCATTCTCCGGAGCTTCACGCTCAGCTTCACCAAGTGGAACCTCCTGTCGCCCGCGCCCAAATGGGCCGGTCTTACAAACTACCGCGCTCTTTTCGTCGACCCGATTTTCTGGCGTGTGGCTCTGAACACACTCATCTACGCCGTCACCGTCGTCACCGTGGCCCAAGCATGCGCCTTTCTCCTCGCCCTGCTGCTCAACCGGCCCCTGCGCGGGCGCGCCGTCTTCCGCACGGTTGCCTTCCTGCCGCACGTGACCACCACCGCCGTCGCGGCCCTCGTCTGGGTCATCGTCCTCCACCCGCATTACGGTCCGCTTTCCGGCCTCTACGCAACGCTGGGGGTGAACGGTCCCAACTGGCTGGAAAGCACCGGCCTCGCCCTTCTCGCGGTGATCGCCGTCGGCATCTGGAAAGAGATCGGCTTTGCCTCCCTCTTTTTCCTCGCCGGACTCCAGGGGCTCCCGGCCGATTGCTACGAAGCCGCCGCCCTCGATGGCGCCAGACCACTTTCCCGTCTTTGGCACATCACAATTCCGCTGATGAGCCCCGTGATCTTCTTCCTGCTCGTCACGGGCTTCATCGCCGCCACCAAGGCCTTCGACAGCGTCGCCATCATGACCGAGGGCGGGCCCGTCTACCCCGCGTCCAGCACCTACGTGTACCACCTCTATAAAGTCGGCTTCCGCGACTTCCAAGCGGGCCTTGCTTCCGCGCTCGCCTGCGTGTTCTTCATCATCACGGTGGCAATCACGGCCCTGCAGTTCCGCATGGCCTCGCGCTGGGTGCATTATGGGGAGTAGCGTAGCGGCACACGTTGGCCACACGCGGAAGAACCCTCTCACAACCGCTGCCGTCTATGCGTCACTTCTGGCCGCGTGCATGTTGCTGGGTTTGCCCTTCTTCTGGATGGTCGTTACGTCGCTCAAGTCCCCGCACGAACTCGCCGGTTATCCGCCTTCCTGGTGGCCCGAGTCGCTGCGGTGGGGCAATTACATCGATGCCTGGCGCTCCGCGCCCTTCGGCAGGATGTACGTGAACAGCCTCATCACCGGCCTTGCCGCCACCGCCCTTCAAGTCGGGCTTGCGCTTCTCATGGCCTACGCGTTCGCGTTCATCCGCTTCCCGGCGCGGCGGTTCTGGTTGCTCCTCGTGCTCGCCACGATGATGATCCCCGATGAAATGAAACTCGTCCCCAACTACCTCACCCTGAGCCGCCTCGATTGGATCAATACTTACTGGGCCCTGATCGTCCCACCCGCCGCCCACGCGTTCCCCGTTTTTGTGTTCTATCAGCAGTTCCGCATGCTCCCCTCCGCATTGATCGACGCTGCCAAAGCCGACGGCGCCGGTCACGGGCGCATCCTGTGGCGTGTCGTGCTGCCCATGAGCCGGCCCGTGCTCGTGGCCGTGACCCTGGTCTCCTTTCTCGGCCGTTGGAACGACTTCCTGTGGCCCCTCATTGTCACGGATACCGCGACCATGCGGACCCTCCCCGTCGGCCTCGCCTACCTCAAGAAACAAGCCGAAGAGGGCGCCTCTCCCTGGCATCTTATGATGGCCGCGGCCCTCTTCATTGTGATCCCCATCGTGATTTTGTACAGTATCCTTCAAAAACAGTTTGTCGAAGGCATCACCAAGGGTGCAATCAAGGGTTAATGGATGCAGGGTGCTGGGAGGGATTCGCGTCTCGTGTACGCAATGAAGTTCTTCAAGGAATTTATTACCAAACCGGGTCGCGTGGGTTCCGTGATTCCGAGTTCCCGTGAACTGGCCACGGTCGTCACGCAGGCCGCCAAAGTCGCCGAAGCCCAAGTCGTCGTCGAGTTTGGCCCCGGCACCGGGGCCATCACGGAGCAAATCCTCCCGCGCCTCCAGCCCGGCGCCAAGTTCTTCGCGATGGAGATCAATCCCGACTTCGTCACAATCCTGCACAAACGGTTCCCTGACGTGAAGGTTCATCAGGATTCCGCGACCAGGACTCCCGAGTATCTCGCCGAGTTGGGTGTGACCCACTGTGATTCCATCGTCTCCGGCCTGCCGTGGACCGTCTTCAACGATGAACTCCAGAATCAGCTCTTCGACGCCATCATCGCATCCCTGCGTCCCGGTGGGACCTTCGCCACCTATATCTATATCCAGAGCCCGGCGGTACCTTCCGGCAAGAAGTTCCTCGACAGGATGAAAACGCGATTCAGCCGAACGGGGAAAACGAACATCATCTGGAGAAATGTCCCGCCCGCCATGGTCGTCTGGGGCGAGAAGTAACTTCACCTGCAACAATTCGGGGGTTTACGTATGGCCAAGAAAGCCCTGCTCGTCTGGGGCGGATGGGACGGACACGAACCGGAGCAATGCATCCGCGTCTTCGCGCCCATCCTCGAAGAGGAAGGATTCGCCGTGGAAGTGACGGACTCGCTCGACCCGTTTGCTGATCCCGGCGTCATGTCCACCCTGAGTCTCATCGTGCCCTGTTGGACCATGGGCACGATCGCTCCCGAGCAGGAGAAGGGCCTCCTCGCCGCGGTTCGTTCCGGTATCGGCATCGCGGGATGGCACGGCGGCCTCTGCGATGCGTTCAGGAACAGCACCGAGTACCAGTTCATGACCGGCGGCCAGTTCGTCGCGCATCCCGGTGGCATCATCGATTACGAAGTGCACATCACCCAACTCAGCGACCCAATCGTGGCAGGCCTTTCAGACTTCCGCATGCATTCCGAGCAATACTACATGCACGTGGACCCTTCCAATGACGTGCTCGCAACCACAACATTCCAAGGCATCGACGCCCCGTGGACGGCCGGCTGCGTCATGCCGGTCGTGTGGAAACGCAAATACGGCGAAGGCCGCGTCTTCTACTCGTCCCTGGGTCATGCCGCCACCGACTTTCAGGTCCCGGAATGCCGCGAAATCATGAGACGCGGCATGCTCTGGGCGAGCCGCTAGAGGATAGCCCCCATGAAACCACTCCAATGCGGCCTCATCGGCTGCGGAAACATCTGCGACGTGTACTTCAAGGCCGGCAAGCGTTTTGAAGGCATCGAGGTCGCCGCCTGCGCCGATCTCCTCGCAGATCGCGCGCGCGCGAAAGCAAAAGAACACGGTATCACACGTGCACTCACGGTCGACCAACTCATCGCCGATCCCGATATCGACATCATCATCAACCTGACCATACCCAAGGCCCACGGCGACATCGGCATCGCGGCCTTGCAGGCGGGCAAATCCGTTCATAACGAGAAGCCCCTCGCCCTTACGCGCGAACAAGCTGCGGCCATGCTCACCCTGGCGCGCGAGAAAGGCCTGCGCGTAGGCTGCGCCCCGGATACCTTCATGGGCGCGGGCATCCAGACCTGCCGCAACCTCATTGACAGCGGACGCATCGGTGAACCCGTCTCGGCCACGGCGTTCATGATGTGTCACGGCCACGAGAACTGGCACCCGGATCCTGAGTTCTTCTACCAGCCCGGGGGCGGACCCCTTTTCGACATGGGTCCGTATTACCTGACCGCGCTCTGCGTTCTCATGGGGCCTATCCGCCGCGTGACCGCCTCGACCCGCATCACGTTTCCCACGCGAACCGTGACCAGCGAAGTAAGACGCGGCCAGGTCGTCACCGTGCGGACGCCCACGCATTTGTCCGGCGTGCTCGACTTTGAATCGGGCGCAATCGCCACTATGGTCATGAGCTTCGACGTGTGGGACCACCACCTGCCCCATATCGAAATCCACGGTACCGAAGGTTCGCTCTCCGTCCCCGATCCGAACTGCTTCAGCGGTCCGATCCGCGTGAAGTGCGGCAGGGCAGGGGAGTGGGAGGATGTGCCGTTCACCCACGGATACGCCGATCAGAGCCGCGGCATTGGTGTCGCCGACATGGCCAACGCCCTACGTTCAGGCCGTCCTCATCGCGCCAGCGGCAAACTCGCTTATCACGTGCTGGACGTCATGCACAGCTTCCATGAAGCCTCGCGTGACGAGCGCCACGTGCATATCCAGAGCCGGTGCGAACGCCCGGCCCCGTTGCCATTAGGCCTGCCTGATGGCAAGCTCGACCCCTGACACCACGTTCTCGGCACGCGTAATGAGAGTCGGTGCGGGCAATCGGTGCGTTCTTGCCGGTGTGCTCTCCGGCGCCGGCACTACGGGAGGCTCGACAGGCTCCCGCATCGGACTCGTGAAATCCAGGAAGAACGCCCCAAACACCAGGATTGCCGCGATCACGAAGAAGACCGCGATGAGACCGATGAATATTCTCTTCAAACGTTTCTCGCGCGAATAATCAATGTTGTAAGGGTTCGCTTCGCCGGATGGCCCTGATTGATTTGGTACTTGTTGCATGACTACTCCTTCAATGCGGCAAAGCCGCGACGCCATCACACTTCGAATTGGGTAGTGCCAAATCTGGCTGTACCCCATGCAAGACACAGGCGAGGGCGCCTGTGCCACACGCGCTTGCCACGCCTTGGGATAATCTTCCTCTCCTCGGGTCTTTGGTATGTGCAGGAGTCCATCGAAGTTCCCACCGACAAGTGGAATGCAGATAGACGTGTGGCACAGGCGCCCTCGCCTGTGTCCCATTCAGAATTCCGCCAACGACGTAGGCCTCTCGTGGAGGCTATATCCGCTTGCGGATCCGCACAAACCCGCTGATCGTCTTTGCGCCGAGCAGCGCCACGCACGCCCAGATGACGTAATTCAGCGTTCCCGGCAGCACATAGTAGTCCACGGCGATCCACACATACACCAGGAACCTCGGCCTGAACAACCAACTATAGGGAGCCTGCAGCGCGTTCCTGGCCATCGCAAACAGCACAACGACCGTGTACGTCAGTATATACAAGGTCCCCGGAAGAAAGTGCACGGAACCGTAAAACACCGCCGTCAACGTGGTGGCCGTGATGACCGTCTGATCCGCCATGGTATCCGTGAAAGACCCGCTCCGCGACGCCACGCCGAGGTGTCTCGCCAATGGGCCATCCAAGCCGTCCAGCACCACGTGGAGCGCCAGGCATGTCAGAGCCAGCGGGAAAGCGGGTGCATACAGCGGGCAGAACGCCAGCCCCGCCGCCAGCGACAGGATCGTGAGGTGGTCTGGTTTGATGCCCGCCCTCGCCATCAGCGACAAGAGCGGCGCCATCCACACACCCCGGAACTGCTGGGTGTAGACCATCCAGCGCCGCTCGCCCTGAGAGTAACAGTCTGCCTTTGGCTCGCTTGTGTTTGTCATCGAGTCTTCCGTCGCCATACCCACTATAGGCCATTGGGTGTCACGCGGCAAAGTCCGCCTTTGTGTGAGTCCGCCGTGGTCCCTCCATTCCTTTCTCACATAACCCTAACAATGTTAGGCTAACTTGTTGCCGTTTGTGAGATCCGCGGTGGCAACTGGAGTACGGCGATGGCACGCGAAAACATACTGGTCGTCGACGACGAGGAAGATATCCTCGATCTCGTCAATTACAACCTCTCCAAGGCGGGGTACCGGGTAGCCTGTGTTGCCACGGGGGGCGACGCGGTGAAGGCCGCCCGTAACAGCCTGCCCGATATCGTCGTGCTCGACCTCATGCTGCCAGGCCTGGACGGTCTGGAGGTGTGCACGCTTCTAAAGAATGATCCCAAGACGCGGGACGCCGCCATCATCATGCTCACCGCCAAAGGCGAAGAAGCCGACGTGGTCAAAGGCCTCGAACTTGGCGCCGATGACTACATCACAAAGCCCTTCAGTCCGCGCGTCCTGCTCGCGCGTATCAAGGCCGTCCTGCGCCGCCGCGAGGCCGAGGCCGTCGAGAAATCCTCCGTCCTGCGCGTCCACGATATCGTCATTCACCCCGGCCGCCATGAAGTACTTGTGCAAGGCACGCCCGTCGAACTAACGTATACGGAGTTTCGAGTCCTGTACACGCTGGCGCGCCGTCCGGGCTGGGTGTTCACCCGCTCCCAGATCGTCGATGCCGTCCGCGGCGAAGGCTACGCGGTGACCGACCGCGCGGTCGACGTGCAGATCGTGGGGCTCCGCAAGAAACTCGGGAGTCACGGCGGCTACATCGAAACGGTCCGCGGAGTCGGTTACCGCATCAAGGAGCTGTAGTCCTTTGCCTAGAAAGCGCCTGATCTGGCAGCTCTTTCCCTTGTTCGTGCTGGTCGCCGCGGTGGCCCTGTTGCTGGCAGCCACCTACGCGACCCATACCGTTCAACAGTTTTACCGGGCAGGACGCGACGCCGACCTCGAAGCGCGCGCACGGTTGATCGTACCCCAAGTCACACCGCTCCTCGTGGAAGGAAATGCCGCCGCACTTCCCGCGCTGTGTACCAGCCTGGGCGAAGCCGCCGCCGCCCGCGTTACCGTGATCACGCCAGACGGCAAGGTCATCGCCGACTCGTCCCATGATGTCGAAACCATGGATAACCACGGCGACCGCCCAGAAGTGATCGCCGCGATGCGCGGCGAATTGGGCCGTGCCCGGCGCTACAGCTTCACGCTCAAGGCGCATTTGAATTACGTCGCCCTCCCCATTTACGAAGGCGGCACTGTGCGCGGTGTCGTGCGCATCGCGGTCATGGATCCCTCGTTGAGCGCCGGCCTTCGCAGTGCCTACCTGGAACTGGCGCTTGGCTTCCTCATTGTCAGTCTCGCGGTCACCGCGCTCAGCCTCATTGCGACGCGCGCCGTTACCCGCCCGCTCGAACACCTCAAGCAAGGTGCGGAGCGTTTCGCGAAAGGACAATTGGAATCGCGCCTCACGGTGCCGGATTCTTCCGAGTTGGCCCAGCTCGCGGATGCGATGAACGCCATGGCCGCGCAACTCGATGAGCGCATTCACACGGTCGAGCGCCAGCGCAATGAGTTGGAGGCCGTCCTGTCGAGCATGGTCGAAGGGGTGATCGCCTTCGACACCGCCGAGCGCATTATCAGCTTGAATACCGCGGCCGCCCGAATGTTCGGCGTGTCGCAGGATCGCGCCGTCAACCGCGCCATCCACGAGGTCATCCGCAATACCGAGTTGCAGCGCATGGTCGCGAGATTGCTCGAATCCGGTGAACCCGTCGAAGGCGTTATCGTGCTCGACCACGACGAGGAGGAACACCTCAGCTTGCAAGGCGCCGCCCTCAGCAATGCCCAGGGCGCGCGCATCGGCGGCCTCGTCGTCCTCCATGACGTCACGCGCCTCGTCCGCCTCGAGAATGCACGAAAAGACTTCGTTGCCAATGTGTCGCACGAGATCAAGACCCCGATCACCGCCATCAAAGGGTATGTGGAAACCCTGCTCGACGGCGCCCACGACGATCCGAGCGCGTCCCGCCGTTTTCTGGAAGTCATCAGCAAGCAGGCGGACCGGCTGTCGGCACTTATCGAAGACCTTCTGCGCCTCAGCAGAATCGAGCAGGAAGCCCTCCAGAATTCGCTGCCGATGGAAGTGGGCCCGCTTGCCGAAGTCTTGAAGGCCGCCATCACGGCCTGCGAGGAAGCGGCCGCCGCCAAGCGCATCCGCGTCACCATGGAATGCGATGCCAAGTTGCGCATCACGATGAACGCCCCCTTGCTGCAGGTAGCCGTTCTGAATCTCCTGGAGAATGCCATCAAGTACAGCGACGAAGGCACGGAGATTCAGTTGCGCTGTACGTGCGATGGGAGCGAGACGATCATCTCCGTCAAGGACCAGGGTTGCGGCATCGACAAAGAGCACTTGCCGCGCATTTTCGAACGCTTCTACCGCGTAGACAAAGCCCGCAGCCGCAAACAAGGCGGCACGGGCCTGGGCCTCGCCATCGTGAAACACATTGCAAGGATCCACGGAGGCAAGGCCACTGTCGAAAGCACCCCCCAGCAAGGCAGCACCTTCCGCATCCACCTCCCCGCACCCGCAAAGTGAAACTGCGAAGCGGATTCACGCCTTTGGCATCGCACTCCAGGTAGGGTAAGCGTGTGTGGCACAGGCGCCCTCGCCTGTGTCTCATTGGAGTCCGTGCTCGTCCGTGCTCGTCCGTGCCTCCCTAACAAAAGCCTAACACCCCTCACATAAACTTCCCCGCAAGCAATCCGTAAAGGAGTACCCCATGAACCGAAGTCTCACACTCTTCCCGCTGTATGCCCTGATATCGGCTCTCACCGTCCTGGGCTGCGGCCCCAAGCAGCAATCGGCCGCTCCCACACCATCTTCCGAGGATCGTTCCTCCGCCATCACCATCAAGGGCAGCGACACCATGCTGCATCTGGTGACCGCATGGGCAGATGCCTACATGAAGTCGCATGCGGGCGCCACCGTGTCGGTGACCGGCGGTGGCTCCGGTACCGGCATCGCCTCGCTCCTTAACGGCACCACCTCGATCTGCGCATCCTCCCGCGATGTCAATGAAGAAGAGCAAAAGCTTGCCGCTCAGAAGGGCCTCACACTACACCCCATCGTGGTCGCGCGCGATGCCATCACCATTGTCGTCAATCCGGCCAATCCCGTCAGCGAACTGAGCGTGGAGCAACTCAAGAAGATCTACACCGGCGCTTACACCACCTGGGATCAACTGGGCGGCCCCGCGGAACCCATCGTCGTCTTGTCTCGCGAATCCAGCTCGGGAACGTACATGTTTTTCCTCGAACACGTCCTCAACAAGGAAGACTATTCTTCCAGTGCCATGCTGTTGCCCGCGACCTCCGCCATCATTCAGAGCGTTTCCGACTCGCCGTGGGCCATCGGTTACGTGGGTCTGGGCTATGCCGAGGAAGCCGCGCAGAAGGTCAAGATTCTCCCCGTCAAGAAAGACGCACAATCACCCGCCGTCATGCCCACGGAAGCCACAGTCGCGTCGGGCGAATACTCCATCGCGCGCCCGCTGCTTCTCGTTACGGCGGGCGAACCCGCAGGTGACATCAAGGCCTTCATCGATTCCTGCCTATCGCCTGAAGGCCAGAAGCTCGTGGCGGCGACCGGATACGTAACGGTGAAGTGAGTGTTCGTCCGCGAAGTAAGAGAACGCCTGGTCAGGTATACGCTGGTTGTATGCGCCAGCACGAGTATTCTCATCGTTTTGCTGATCTTCTTGTTTCTCCTGCGCGAGGCGCAGCCCTTTCTGCGCAGCCCCGGTCTGGGGGCGCTGCTTGCCGCCGAGTGGAAACCCAAATCCATGCAGCAGGTTTCTTTCGGCCTGCTGCCGCTGATTACCGGCTCGCTCCTGGTGACTGCCCTGGCCACGGCCATCGCCATTCCCTTCGGCGTCTGCGGCGCCGTCTACATCGCCGAGATTGCCGGTCCGCGCGAGCGTGAGATCCTCAAGCCCTTCATTGAGCTCGTCGCCGCGATTCCTTCCGTTGTCCTGGGTTTCTTCGGTCTGGTCGTCGTTGCGCCATTGGTGAAGGGCACGTTCGCCCTGCCCAGCGGCCTCACGGCGATCACGGGCGCCATCCTGCTGGCGCTCATGGCGGTGCCCACCATCATCACCATCTCCGAGGACGCCATCCGCAGCGTGCCCAAAGCCTACAAGGACGCTTCCCTGGCCCTTGGCGCAAACCGCGTACAGACCATCTGGAAAGTCATCGTTCCCGCCGCGCTTTCCGGAATCATCGCCAGCATCATGCTCGGCATGGGGCGCGTCATCGGCGAAACCATGGCGGTCATCATGGTCACTGGCAACGCCCCCAAGACCACGCTATCGCCCATATCCTCCGTGCGCACCATGACCGCCACCATCGCGGCGGAACTCGGCGAAGTCCCCTTCGGCAGCGAGCACTACCAGGCCTTGTTCTGGGTGGGCATTGTGTTACTCCTCGCAACCTTTCTGCTGAACCTCGTGGCGATGCGGGTACTGAAGGCCTACCGGAGAGCCTGATGCGACTCCAAGTTTCAGAGCAACTCGTCATCTGGCTCGTCCGGCTCGTTACGTATTCCATGGTGGCTGTCGTGGGCTACATCCTCTTCGACATTGTGTGGAAAGGCGCCGGAGTTCTCTCATGGACCTTCCTCACCACGTCGCCCTCGGTCGACGGCCGCGGCGGGATCTTCCCCGCGATCATCGGCACCTTCTACCTGGTTACCGGCACCATCGCGGTCGCTCTGCCGCTGGGCATGGCGAGCGCCATTTACCTCACCGAGTACGCCAAGCAGGGCCGCCTCACCGGACTCATCCGCCTGGCAATTGTGACGCTGGCCGGCGTCCCGTCCATCGTCTTCGGCCTGTTTGGGCTCGGCCTTTTCGTGCTCTTTCTGAATTTCGGCACCAGCATCCTGGCCGGCAGTCTCACACTCGCCTGCATGATACTGCCCACCATCATCGTGTCCAGCGAGGAATCGCTGCGCGCCGTTCCCCTCGCGCTGCGCGAAGCCAGCCTCGCCCTCGGCGCCACGAAGTGGGAGACTATCCGCAAGAGCGTGTTGCCCTACGCCATCCCCGGCATGTTGACAGGTAGCATCCTGGGAGTCGGAAGAGCGGCGGGGGAGACCGCGCCCATCCTCTTCACGGTGGCCGCGTTCTACCTGCCCAATCTGCCCCGCTCCATTTTCGATCAGGTGCTGGCGCTTCCCTATCACCTGTACGTGTTGGCGACGCAATACCCCAATCCCGAACAAGTGCGCCCAACGCAATACGGGACGGCCCTCGTCCTGCTCCTTCTGGTCCTCGGACTCAACGTGGGCGCAATCGTGTTACGAACGCACTTCAGGAAACGATACCGATGGTAAGTAGTGGAGAAAGCACAGCCCCCAAGCAGGGGTTCGCGCCCAAGGTGTGCGCCCGCAACCTTGATTTCTTCTACGGCAAGAGCCAGGCCCTCTTCTCCATTAACTTGGAGGTGCCTGCCCGCCAGGTGACCGCGCTGATCGGACCGTCTGGCTGCGGCAAATCAACCTTTCTGCGCACCCTCAACCGCATGAACGACACCATCGACGGTACCCGCATCCTTGGTTCCGTTACCATCGACGGCCAAGACATCTACCGTAACGGTACCGATGTCGGAGCGCTGCGCAAGAAGGTCGGCATGGTGTTTCAGAAAAGCAACCCGTTCCCCAAGTCCATCTTCGAAAACGTGGCCTACGGACCGCGCATCCACGGGGTCCGCGATCGCGCCGAACTCTTCCGAATCGTCGAACACAGCCTCGCACGAGCCGGGCTCTGGGATGAGGTCAAAGACCGCCTCACCCACAGCGCCTTGGACCTGTCCGGCGGGCAGCAGCAGCGCCTCTGCATCGCGCGCGCCCTCGCCGTCGAACCGGAGATCTTGCTGATGGACGAGCCCGCTTCCGCCCTCGACCCAAAGGCTACCGCACGCATCGAGGATCTCATCAGCGAGTTGCACGATGACTACACGATTGTTATCGTGACACACAACATGCAGCAGGCGGCCCGCGTGTCCGATTACACGGCATTCTTCTATGAAGGATCGCTGGTGGAGTTCGGAGAGACTCAGGTTCTCTTCACGAATCCTGCCCAGCAAAAGACAGAAGAGTACATTACCGGCCGTTTCGGCTGAGAAGGCGGAAAACCAAGTGTCTATTCACCTTCAGCGGGAAATCGAGAAGCTCAAGAAGAATATCCTGTCGCTCGGCGCCATGGTCGAGGAGTGCGTTGCCAGTGCCGTCAAGGCCCTGCGCGATCGCAACCCGGAGTTGGCGCGCAAGATCATCGATAACGATATCAAGGTCGATCAACTCGAAGTCGATATCGAAGAGGAGTGCCAGAAGATCCTCGCACTGCACCAGCCGGTCGCCCACGACCTGCGCTTCATCATCGCCGTACTCAAGATCAACGCCGAACTCGAACGCATCGGCGACGCCGCCGTCAATATCGCCGAACGCGTCGAGGTCCTCAGCGAATCCGAACGCGTTTCCCTTCCCTTCAATTTCACGGGCATGGCGGAAAAAGCGCGGTCCATGCTGCGGAACAGTCTCGATGCCCTCGTCAACCAGGATTCCACCCTCGCCTATCGCGTCATCGCCGCGGACGACGAGGTCGATTCCATCAACCGGCAGATGTACGAGCAGGTGAAGGAAGGGATCCGGCGTCATCCCGAAGACATGGAGGCGCTGATCCACCTCCTGAGCGTTTCGCGCCATCTCGAACGCATCGGGGACCACGCCTCCAACATCTCGGAAGATGTCATTTATCTAGTGAAAGGCGATATCGTCCGCCATCGGACGGAGGAGTATCTCTCTCAGGAAGGTCTGGCCCACGAAGTGGGAAAATCCACGCCCCCGCCTACCGAGTAGCACTTCACGCCGCTCAGAGCCGCGGTCCCATACCTCCCATACTTCCCATAATTCCCATACTCCCCCCTCACCCGGCGCCCCCCACAGGCACCAAAGGCGGAGCCGGCACCGTGCTCTCTTCGATCTCCGGCGGAAACGCCTCCTCATACCATTCCACCCAGCGTTCCGGGGCCAATGACGCGGGAAGACCCGTCATCATCGACAGGGATTCAATCGCCGGCCGTGTCAGCGAGGACCGGGCGCGCACCATCTTAATCAGAAAATGCACCGTCGACTCGTTTCCCACCAGCCCAAGCGAACGCACCACCTCACGCTTCACGCGGATGTCAGGTTCGCCGCCCGGCGAAGCCGCCGCCGTCAACAACCCCAGCGCCTCGGGTCCTCCGATCCGCGCGATCCCCTGGTATGCGGGCAACCGCACGTTCGGGTCCGTATGCTGGACCATCCGCATCAGCGTCTGGAGCGTCCCTGCGTTGTCCATCGCCGCTATCGCGTCCGCCGCATAGGCCGACAGACGCGCATCGCTCCCGTATACCTTTTCCTCAAGTGGCTCCAGCGCCTTAATGCTCCCCATCCTTCCCAACGCGTACGCCGCTCCCACACGCTCGTCCCCCGTGAGTTCGCTGTTGTCCAACGCCTTCAGAAACGTCTCTTCAAGCACCGGCCTCAACGAAGGCAGGGCCGCCGTCACCCCCTTGACCGTTTCCGCGTCTCCCCACGCAAGTACCGCCAAGATCGCCTCGGACACCGTGGCGCGTTCGAGAGACGGAATGGCGTTCAGGGCGGCCCTGCGCACCGCCGGTTCCGGGTCGGACAGCTCGTAGACGACGAAGGGAATCATCTCGGGCGAATTCACGGCCACCAATCCCTCAATCGCCCGCATGCGCGATACCGGGTCAGCCGACAAGGCGAGACTCGCAAGGGGCCCCGACGCCCGCTCCTCAGACACTGCCAGCGGCCTCCAGAGCAGCCGCTCCTGTTGCGTCTTACGCCGCTGCTCATCTTCCGGCGTTTCCGCCTGATCTGTCTGGGGTGGCGGAGTCTGCTCAGGTGAAGCGGCTGATTCCACGCCTATCTTCGCTGCCTGAGAGGGAGGTTCCTCATCCGAGACCGCGGCACCCTCCTGAATCTGCGCATGCACCAGACAGGGAACGGCGAAAACTGCCAGAATCACAGATAATTTCACTGACCCGCCTCGCTTTGTTAGTCCATGGAATCTTACACGATTCTCATGCAGGTTACCGCCAAGAGTCAATCCCGAACTTTTTTTGTCCACCCGGAAATAAGTGACCCTAGTAGTGCGTTTCCTCTGACGACTACAAGGGGGAGTCCTTCCCCCAGGCTGTCCCTTGCAGTTACAGTCAGAAATGGCTGGTTCCCACCATCGGCGAGTGCGTCACGGCAGTTCCCCCGCTGCCCGCACTCGCCTCCTTTTTTTTGGGGGTCCCCCGTCTTTCGCATCAGCCGGGACTGACCCCGTCTTTCGCGTAGATGGGGACTAACCCCGTCTTTCAGGTAGATTGGGACTGACCCCGTCTTTCGCGGAGGCTCTGCGGAGCGAAACACGGGGTCTGTCCCTGTGCCCTCCCGGGGTCTGACCCTGTGCTCTAGAGCGAAACACGGGGTCTGACCCTCCCAGCCCTCAGCCCATATTCGTGGGAATATTCGCATTTTCGTTGTAAGTCACTTAAAATAAATAATTTACACAGGTATTGACTTTCTAGTTTCAAAGAGCGTATACTTACGCGACGAGCGGTTAATGTCCGCTTTACTGTGCACACCGTTTTTCGGGCATGGTTCTTCGCACCAACGGGGCAATTCTCTCACCAGACAGCCGCAGCGGTTCGTCGAGGTCCCGTCTGTGGCGTTGATAGGCTTCAGGTTCCGATTCGTGCCCCTACTAGGAGATGATAATGGCTCTAAGACTGTCTACCGCGCTTGATGTTTTCTCGGGCTCGCCAGACCGCTACTGTCCTCAAGGCTATCGCGACCAACTGCGAGTCCAAGAGCGCATCTCCCTTGCTTCTAAGATTAAGGGAATCAAGGCTATAGAGATTTCCCAAAGCGACATATCCTCGGAGTTTCCTGTGAAGGAACTCAAACGCGTCCTCAAGGACTACGCCCTGGTATGTTCAGGCGTCACGGCCAATCTGGCCCAGGATCGGCGCTATGCTCTCGGCGCCTTCGGCCATCAACACCCGAAGACGCGTAACGCGGCAATCGACGAAGGCCGCAAAGCCGTCGATATCGCCCGCCAGATCGGCGCCACCGAGATTACCCTCAAACTATACAGTGACGGGTTCGACTACCCCTTTCATATCGACTACACAACCCATTGGAACACTTTGATTTCCAGCATCAAGACGATTGCGAAATACGCCTCGCCGGATGTCAACGTGGCCATCGCCTACAAGTGCCGCGAGCCCCGGAAGTTCCTCACGGTCTCCACGGTGGGCAAGGCCCTGTCCTTGTGCCAGGAAATCGCGATGAAGAATGTGGGCGTCGCCTTGAACTTCTCCCACGCCATGATGGCCGGCGAGAATCCCGCCGAGTCGATCGCCTTCTTGACCCGGTCGAACAAGCTCTTCCAGGTTTACTTCAGTGACAACTACCGGCTGTGGGACGACATGATGGTGCCCGGCACCGTCCACATGTGGGAACTCATGGAGGCTCTCTTCTATCTGAAGGCGGCCAAGTTCAAAGGCTTCTGCACCATCGAGATGTTGCCGCAGCGCATCGACCCGACTCAGGCCTGCCAGATCGCCATCGGCAATTTGTCTATCCTCTGGAAGAAACTCGAACGCCTCGATGGAACCGAGCTTCGCAAAGCGCAGAAGACGCTCGATGCAGTCGAAAGCCAGAAGATCATTCGCCGCGTCATGCTCCAGTAATTCCGTGCGCATCTCTCATGACAGGTACAACGCGCCGGGGTCGGCCTCAAGGTCTGCCCCGGCGCTTTTCCATCTAGGAGAGCTGCCATTCGCCTCGTAGGCAACACGCATGGACTCCGCGCCGCCCCGCTCAAGCGCCTGCAGAAGCTGACCACGCGCAAGTCGCCCGCGGAGCGCATCATCGGCCCCGAGCTTGCCCGCGCCCTGACCGAACTCGCCGCCGAGATCCAACGTCAGGTCGGCGTCTTGCTTGACCGCCGCGGCCACGTCGAATACGTCCTCGTGGGCGACGCGCGCTCCGTCTACCTGCCCGATCTCAGCGCGTACCGGCGTGGACGCGACCGACTCGCAGGCCTGCGCCTGGTTCACACGCACTTCAACAACGAGCCGCTGAACGATGATGACCTGACCGACCTCGCGTTGTTGCGTCTCGATCTCGTCGCGGCCATTGGCGTGTTGGAGGACGGCCTTCCCGGTACCATTTTCTTCGGCCAATTGCTGCCCGCGAATGAAGACGAGCAGCCCTGGCGCCTGACCACCGTCCGCAGCGTTCACGAACTCCAGGATGACTTCCTCGAATCCATCGACGCGCTGGAAGATGAATTCTCCCGGCTCCGCAAGCCCCGCCGCGCGGGCGATCAACGCGACCGCGCCATCCTCGTCCACGTTTCCCAGGACACCCCTTCCCATGCCGAGGATTCCATGGCCGAACTGCGCGAACTCGCGCGCAGCGCCGGGATCGACGTCGTCCACGAGGTCATTCAGCGGCGCCCGGTCGATCCGCGTTTCGTTATGGGAAAAGGACGCCTCCAGGCGACGGTCATCAAGGCCATGCAGCTCGGGGCCGAACTCCTGGTGTTTGACCAGGACCTGACGCCCGCCCACGTGAACGCGCTCGCGGACTACACCGATCTCAAAGTGCTCGACAGGACCCAGGTCATCCTCGACATCTTCGGACAGCGCGCCGTTACGCGCGAAGGCAAGATCCAAGTCGAGCTGGCCCAACTGCGCTACCTCTTGCCGCGCCTTGGCGCGAAGCAGACGGCCAGCGCCTTCTCGCGCCTTACCGGCGGCATCGGCGGACGCGGCCCCGGCGAGACCAAACTCGAAATCGACCGCCGCCGCGCCCAGGACCGCATCAGCGCCCTCGAACGCGAGGTCGAGAAACTGGGGGAGAGGCGCCGCCTCCGCCGCTCCGAACGCAACCGGCGCGAGGTGCCCATCGTGTCCATCGTCGGCTACACCAACGCCGGCAAGTCGACGCTGCTCAACAACCTCACCCAGAGCGAAGTCATCGCCGAGAACGTCTTGTTCGCCACGCTCAATCCCGTCTCGCGCCGCCTGCGCTTCCCCCGTGAACGCGAGATCATCATCACCGATACCGTGGGGTTCATCCGCAACTTGCCCAAGGACCTTATGTCCGCCTTTCGCACCACCCTCGAAGAACTCGACGACGCCGATCTCCTCGTCCACGTGCTCGACGCGTCCAGCCAGCACCTCGACGATGAGAAGGCCACCGTGGACAGCGTCCTCGCGCAATTGCATCTCGACACGAAGCCGCTGCTCCTCGTCCTCAACAAAGCCGACCTCTGCAATCCTGACGAACTGAACGGCCTCACGAATCGCCTGAACGGCATCCCCCTCTGCGCCCTCGACCGCAGCACCTTTCGTCCACTTCTCGAAGCCATCGAAACCCAACTCTGGGCGGCCGCGCAGAACACACCCACGTCCAGCGGCGAATGGCCCCACGAAGTCCCCACGCAAGCTGACTGAACTCATCCCGCCGCACGAATCCCACAGCCGCTTCATGCGGGCTATCAGGAGCGCCGGCATCCCTGCCGGCTTCTTCGCAACAGGGGAATGGCCAGAGGTGGCATGGGCATCCTTGCCCATGGTCTTCAATTCACACGAACGCAGAGACGCGGAGCCCGCTGAGGAACGCAGAGAATCAAGAGGAAGGAGCGCTCATGGAACCATCCGAACCCCTCCTTCTTCCTGCCCATCCTGAATCCTGAAAGAAGAAAGAACTTGGACACCCATTAGGTGGTTTCTTGTCAAGAGGCAAAACTCTCTCATTCGCAATCTTTCAGCGTTTTTTGTGCTGCTCAGTGCAGGTCATTGCCGGGCGCGAACGCCGGGCGTTGCCGCAGAGCG
>JADLGB010000183.1 GCA_020849535.1 Candidatus Hydrogenedentota bacterium | reverse complement strand
TACCCCGGGTTCCGCCTGCGGCTCCACCCGGGGCTATGCACCTGCGCCCTTGCCAGGGCTTAAGATCAAAGAGGTGCGTGGGAGACGATACAGGCCGTCAGGTCGATCACTTGAACGAAGCGCTGTGCTGCCGCGCTTGGCAAGCGAGGCAGTACCAGAATGCCGTCCGCTTGCTTCTGCGCGTTTCTCCGCGAAGGCCACGTTTCTGCGTTTGAGTGCTCTCAAATTACGGGCGAGACGCCCGTTCCCCCGTGTTGGTTCCCCCGTGTTGGTCTCCCCGTGTTGGTTCCCCCGTGTTGGTCTCCCCGTGTTGGTCTCTTCCTTGCTGGTCTCTTTCTTGAATCGGTGCAGTCGGTGAAATCGGTGGAAAACTCTCCTCGTTTGGTTGCGGCTCTGCCGCGCTGGGCTACTTTCCGCCGTCCCTCCGGGAGGCGGATGAGGACGGAGGCATGCCCTGGCGGCGATTTGCGCAGGCCGCAGCAACCAGCCCTCAGGTGGAGTGAGCATGGCCCAGTAACCAGCCCTCGGTGGAGTGAGCGTGGGGCAGGCGTCAGCCCGACGCGGTGTGTGCACGCCGCAGGTGCGTGCCAAGCGGCGGTGCGATCATGCAATAGGCTTCTGCTCACGCCCGTGGCCTTCAGCTACTGCTCCGGAGTCCCATCACTCCCATACGTCCCATACTTCCCATACTTCCCATCGGAGGATGGCCGGCAGTCTCGGAGAACCGCAGGCAAGCCTGCTCCGTGAAAGCAGAGGCAAGCCTCCGCAGTCCATAAGGGGCACCACTGGGAGCGCTGGCATCCTTGCCGGCTCTTGAAGGCGCAAGCAAGCGCGGCGCGTGAAGCAAGGGCATTTGGCCACTCATGCAGGCGTGCCGCAAAGGGCAGTCTTGTGCCGTCACGCCACCGGCGTGAAGAGCGAGGCGGTACTGAAGAGGCGTTTTCGCGGTCCCTCGTTTCGGGTCAGGGCAGTTCTTCGGGTTTGGCGGTGTCGCCTTCCATGACGTAGGGGAGGCGGCGGACGTGGGTGCCGGTCTGATCGCAGAAGTACAGGCGCGACTCCGAGGGTTGGCGCCCGTGGCCGTCGGCCCAGTAGGCGTAGAAGTCGGGATGCGCGTTCAGCGGCCTGCGGCAGTACGTGTGGTTGAACGGGCTGTCGTGCGTGATGAGGCGTTCACGCGTCCACGTGGCGCCTTCGTCTTTGCTCACCCACATCGCCACTTCGCCGCCGGGATTGTAAGCTTGCGGGCCGGTCTCGGTGGGCCCGATGATCCGCCAGGTGCCATCCGCTTCGACGTGGATGCTGCCGGTGTCGTAGTTGTTGTCGGATGTGGTAACGCTGTGGAAGGCCCAGGCGTCGCCTTTCCAATGCGCGACGCGCCACTCGCGCGGGCCGTGGTCGGGACCCGGCTCCCACGAGGGCGCGGTGACGTGAAGCAAGACCGGCCGGCCTTGCGCATCGTAGTTCAAGTCCTTCACGTAGGCCAGCAGCCCTTCGGACTCGTACTCGCGAATCAACGCGGGATTGTGCGGGTCGCTCAAGGGAATCTGGAGCGGCTCGCCGGTGATCGCCTGCCATGTCGCGCCCATATCATGCGTCTCCGCGTAATAGACGTTCGTGCGCCAGTTCAGACCGTGGCGTTTCGTGTCCCCTTGAAAGGCCTTTGGGTGATAGTTGAAGGCCGTGCCGACGGAAGTGCCGCGCGGCCAACTGATCTGGTAGTGGCCTTCGCCGAAGAACGCAAACCGTTTGCGCTCGCTCCACGTCTTGCCGTCGGGACTCGTCTGCCAGGACAAGGCGCGTCCGCCATCATAGGCGGTGTGGATGAAGAGAAAGCCCTTGCCGGTGATGTACCAGGGTTGCGGATACGAGTAGTTGGTTTCGAGGACGAGTTCGAAATCCTCGATGGAATAGGGCTGCGTGCTTTTGAAAATGTACGCGGGACGCGAAGTGCCGTGCGCGCTCGCAAAGACCCACAGGTAGCCGCCATCATCGATGGCGAGCACGGGATTATCGTGCGCGTCGCTCGTCTTCTTGTCGAGCAGAATCACCGGACGCGGCACCTCCCCGGTGGCGTGATCGTAATACGAGATCATCTCGAGCAGGGCGTCTTCGCCGGGCTTCGTGCCGCCGTAGACGAAGAACGTCTTGTTGACGGCGGGCGCGTACACCGCCATGGGGATGTGCTTGGCGCAATACGTTCCAAGTCCGCCGCTATACTTGTAGACGTACTCGTCGTTGGTCTTCTGGTTGTAATACCAGATGCCGCGGTAGCCGGTGTCCTTGGGATAGTCCGCGGGATCGGCGCCGGCCCCGAGAGTGCACGCGGCCACCGCCGCGACTACCAAACGAATCACTCGATTGCGCATCCTTACTCCTCCTTGCCTCTAGCCGGGATAGATCGCCTCGTCATGCCAGACGCGCCACATGAGTTCATACCGCGCGAGCGGCAACCCCGTGAACGCGCAGTTGCTCGTGCTGAAAACGTAGCCGCCGCCCGGCATGCCGTGGCGGATGCAGTACCGCGCGGACTCGACAACCTCCTCCTCCGTGCCGGAGGTGAGGAGGCCGCAGTTGACGTTGCCGATCAAACACACTTTGCCGCCGTACAATCGCTTCACCTCAGCGATATCGACGCCGCCCTGCGGGTCCAGCGAATGGACCGCGTGAGGATTCGCGCCCACGAGCTGATCGAGGATGGGCATCACGTTACCGTCCGTATGCTTGATGCAGTAGAAGCCCAGCTCGCGTTCGCCCGCGATGACCTGCGTGAGATACGGCGTGATGATCTCCGCGAACATGTCCGGGGCCAGGAATGGATTATCGTTAAAACAGTAGTCGTCGCACAGCGCGAACCCGTCGAGCCCGCCGTGCTTCGCCAGACGCTCCGCCCAGGCGAGCTGGCGGTCGACCTTGCGCTGCGCTTCGTCCTTCGCCTCATCGAAGTGCTCGTACAACCAGGACACATGTTCAATCATGTTGGTGCCGGTGGGAATCGGATAGGTCGCGTCGCCGTGAAGCATGAGGAAGAACTCATCGCCGGACATTTCGCGCACGAGGTCGATGCAACGTAGGGCTTCTTCGTGGCCCCACGGATTCGGATGCAGGAAGATCGCGCTGTGTTCGTAACGCCGCGCCGTCTGGATGAAGATATCCGCCTGGTCGCGCCGGTGCAGGTTGCGCTCCGTTTCGGTCATCTGGTCCCACTGCTCGTAGTTGCGATGACTCGGATGAACCCGGCCGAAGGCCTCCATCGTCAAGAAGAAAACCAGCTCGAAATGCGGCACCCGGCCCGGCACCGGCCGGCGTTCGAGCGCCGCAATAAATCGTTCCCTCGGTGTCATCAACGCCTCCCCCTGAATCCCGCGCGGCGTGCGTGGTGGCCGTCCTGCTACTTGACGGCCAGATCCATCTCCACGATCATCTTGGCAAGCGCGTCCCGCTTGGTCAACAGCACATTCGGATCGCGCGTGTACGTGACGAGGTCGGGCACGAGTTCCTTGAGATTGTAAACTTCCTGGGCGCGCTTCAGCAGCGCCTCGTTGCCACCCTTGGCCTCGAGCGCCTTCACGCGCTCGCGGAACATCACCAGGTAATCGTAGTCTTCGATGCCATCGCGGATCGTCTCCCAGCGGATCGAGCCGATCGGGCCGGCGGGTCCCGGATAGAGAAGGAACCCATCGCCATTGGCGGGGGTGATGTCGAGTTGATCGCGCCAGGGGTTGGCCTCGGGGTCGCTGTAGTTGACGCTCCAGTAATGCATACCACTGATGCCCAGCGCCCAGGTCTGCCAGAACAGGATGCGGTGTTCCATCGCGGCGAAGTCGAGAAAGAAATTCGCGTAAGGCCGGGGGGGCGTGTGGTTCACGTACCACCACACCGCGTTGCCGGCCGCGACCCGATCGAGCACGAGCCGGTTATTCACCGTGTCCATCACGGGCACGTGCACGCCCCAGATGTCCGCGGCTTCGTGGAAGAACGGCTGCATGCCGAACGTCGTGATCATGAGGGGAATGTCCGGGGCGGTCTCGCGCCACTTTTGCATCGAGTCGTACAAGCGCGGCCAGGACGGGCGCTCGGGTTCGTTCGCGATCGGGCAGAACACCCGGTCCTTGATACCATTGCGCTTCACGAAGGCGTCCGCCTGCTTGAGCTGCTCGGGCACATCCTGTAGCGAGGCCGGCACCGCGACGGTGCTGACGCCGCGCGCGAGGAGGTCCTTCATCTTGGGTTCGTACGCGGCGAGGGTTGCCTCGTAGTCGGCGCTTTCCGCGGGGAACTGGACGAGTTCTCGCAAGGTCACGCGATGCCGCAGTGCGTTGTCGAGGTACGCGTCGAGCAACTGCGCATCGCTGCCTTTGTAGCCGAAGCGTTTGCACAGGCTCACCGCGCCGTCCTTCCAGAAGCCGAAGTCCGTCTTGAGGTGCGGCGTGCGGGGCAGCTCGAAATCGTGCACCGTAACGCGCAGGCCCAGTTCGACCGGGTCGCGGCTCGACCAGCCCAATTCCATCATGCCTTCGTAGACACCCGCGGGCGTGCCGGGCGCTGCGTATACCGTCACCCAAATCGGGTTGCACTGGCCGCCGGCCGCGGTGAAGGGCTCGAAATCGGGCAAGGCATCCGGCCACGCACCGGTGGGACCTTCGTAATGCGTCGGCACGACAACCGGGTAGTAGGCGACCGTGTGGAGGCGGATGTCCGACGCGGGGATGCGCCCACCCTGTGCGTTGATGAGGTCGCGCGCGCGCAGCGTGACCTTCTCGAGATCGCCGCCGTCCGGCGGGCGCACCACGATTTGGAAGGACTCGCTCTCGTTTTTTGCGAGGGACAGGTTGGCGATGGACTGCGTGTCTCCCGCGGCCACGGGCTTGTCCTCGGGGAAGATCTTCTCGAGAGGACTCTCAAACCACACGGCCACGTCGCCCGGAATGGCCATGGCGCGCTTTAACGTGCGCGACCCGCGGTCGAGCGCGCGTGGCGCGTCCGTCCAGGGTTCAAACGACACGCTGCGCGGCTGGCCAACAACAAACTGCGTGTCGATGCCACCGTGCGGCGAGGCGGTGTCCGCGCCGAGCGCGAGTTCTTTGCCGTCCTGCTTGATGCGCGCGAGGAAGTCGTAGGCGCCATCGCCCGGCGCCTTCCAGTCATACGAACAGCGAATGACCTTCTGCGGGTCGAGGTTGAACTTCATCTCGGGAAGACGCCAGACCTGATCGTTCGCGGCGAGAATGCTGGCCTGGATTTGAAGCCCCTGCACCGGCTTTGTGCCGGCGATCAACAGTTCGAGTTTGCCGTCCACGTAATCCAACTGGGCGGCGAGTTCGTCCGTGGCGAAACTCACGTGCGACAAGCCGCGCACGGTGTTCACGCGGTAGGTCGTCTCCCAGACGTCGCCCACCTTCATCACCTTGGGGATAAAAGCAGTTTGCAGCGCGCAGAACGGCGCGCCGTTTTCGCGCTCCGCCAGAAACGCGTGCGTCTGGTCGGCGTTGAACACCGCGTAAAGCGTCTCTTTGAGAGCGGGATCCGTGGCGGCGATCCAATTGCGCGACGCGACATGGTATCCGCTGCGTTGCGCCTGAATGATCCCCTCCGGCGCGGCGAGGTCGATCCGGTCGCCTTCCTCGAAAGACCCGCCGGGCAGCACTTCATTGCGGATCCACGGCGCGACCCACTGGTCTTCGTCACCCTTGTTTTCGATCCGCCACTTCACGCGGATGGAAGCCTCGTGCGGCAGGGGTTCCATGGTCCGGGTCACGTGCAGCCCGCCAATGTTCGGTCCATCGCAGTCGTAGGAGTACTGCAGAACCGGACTGTCACCTGCGGTCTCCAGCACTTCCAGGCGCTCGTTCAAGCGGCGGTTCGGCACGTAGAAGTTGCCGATACCGAACCCTTCCTGCAGCAGCCCGCCGCCGCCGGCCTGGTTCTTCTGAGATGTAATGGAGCCGAAACGTTCCACGCCCGCGCCTTCGCCCGGCGCCACGCGAAACACGGTATAGTCGCCCTGAACTTCGACCTCTTCCTCGACCACGGCGGCAAGCCCCGCGGGCACGGCAATCAGGACCGCTGCAAGAACTCTAAACATGCGATAACCTCCTCGCGGACAGTGAATCGGGGTATTGTACACAACGCAGACCGCGGAGGGAATGGGAGTTATGGGAAGGATGGGAGGGATGGGACGAATGGGAGCCTGCAGAAGGACAACGGAAGCTGGTCTGAGATTTGAGATCTCAGAT
>JADLGB010000182.1 GCA_020849535.1 Candidatus Hydrogenedentota bacterium | reverse complement strand
GGATTTTCGTCACCGGGCGTCGTGTCGCTGGGGCAACCTGCGCTCGCAAGAACGAAAGCAAGCAGCAGCAATACGTTAAGAAGCCGTGCCATCGAAGTTCCCTCCACAACTCGTGCACGGAAAAGCCGAACCCCACCTCAGTATACCACATTCATGGTAAGCCCGGACCATCTTCTTGTGTGCGGCATCCTGCGTTCATTAAACTGTCTCGACGCAATTCAGGGGCCCGGGGGGTCCTTGGCAACGATAAGGATGCCGGAGTCATGAAGAAACACGAACCGAAATCCACCGGCGCGAAGCGCTCCATCTCGCGCCGGTCCTTTCTGCGGACCTCCGCACTTGCGGCCGGAGCGGCAATTGGCGCTCCCGCGATTGTGCGCGGCCAGAATCTGAACGACTTGTTGAACATCGCTATCATCGGCGCCGGGGGGCGCGGGGGTGGTAACCTTCAGGGAGTGCGTTCTCAGAACATCGTGGCCCTTTGCGATGTGAACAAGGCCAACCTCGACAAGGCCGCGGCGCAGTTTGAGAAGGCCCGGACTTTCTCTGATTTTCGCAAGTTGTACGACTACGCCAACGAGTTTGATGCAGTTGTCGTCAGCACGTGCGAGCACACCCACGCATTCGCGACATTGCCCGCGCTCAAGCTGGGCAAGCACGTGTATTGCGAGAAGCCGCTGGCTCACAACATCTGGGAAACGCGCATCATCCGCGAAGCGGCGAACAAGGCCAAGGTCGCCACGCAGATGGGCACGCAGATTCACGCCGGTGAGAATTACCGGCGCGTGGTCGAGCTGATTCAGTCCGGCGCCATTGGCGCGGTGAGTGAGGTCCACGTCTGGGTTTCGCGCGCCTGGGGCTGGCAGTCGGAAGAAGAAGCCAAGGCCGCGAATGACATCGTCTTCGTGCAGGAGCGGCCCACAACGGCCGATCCAATCCCCGAAGGTCTTGATTGGAACCTGTGGACGGGGCCAGCGCCCGAGCGTGCCTTCAATAACGTGTACTTCCCTGGCCCCAAGTGGTACCGCTGGTGGGAGTGGGGCAGCGGCACAATGTCCGACCTGGGCAGCCACTGGAACGATCTCCCCTTCTGGGCGCTGGATCTGAAGTACCCTCTGACCATCGAAGCCAGTGGTCCTCCGGTGCATCCGGACCTCGCCCCCGCATCCATGCAGGCGACCTATGAATACGGCCCGCGCGGTGACATGCCTGCGGTCAAGCTCACGTGGTACCAAGGGAACAACAAGCCCACGATCTGGACCGAGGGCGGCATCCCCAAGTGGTCAGACGGGGCTCTCTTTATCGGCGAGAAGGGTATGGTGCTTGCCGACTATGGGCGCCACCTCCTGATGTTCCAGCTGCCGAACGAAACCTTCAAGGACTTCAAGCCTCCCACTCCGTACATCCCGGAATCGCTGGGGCACCACCAGGAGTGGATTCACGCTTGCAAGACCGGCGAGCCGACCACCTGCAACTTCGAGTACGCGGGTTGGCTGACCGAGGCCAATCACCTTGGAAACGTGGCGTACCGGGTCGGCAAGAAGTTGGAGTGGGATCCTGTGAACCTGAAGGCCACCAACGCCCCCGAGGCAGACCAATACATCAAGCGGCAGTACCGGGCACCTTTCATCTTTGAAGCGTAACTCGAACACATAGAGTTCAAGAATATGGAGGACGTGCAGCGCATGCACGTCCTCCTTTCATGTAACTGCGTAGACCCGCGCCATTCAGTTCGGAAGCCTGTAAACCGAGGGACATTGGGGCGAGAGAAGAACATCCCCCTCGGCCCTTCGGGCCTGCCCCTTCGAAGGGGGACCGCGGAGCGCGTGCCCTTCAGGCCGCGTGTTTTCACGCCAGACGGCTTGATGTTGCGCTCAAGAGAACCACAAATGCATATACCTCGGCTCCAAGGAGTAGAAAAACCACCAACAGCTTAACCAGCCGTTTCTTGGCACTTCCTAGCCGCGGAGGCCGCCGGGTTCGTGGAACTCGATGCGGTTGCCGAAGGGATCGTGGACGAAGAATCGTTGCCAGGGCGCGGGGCGGCCGTTGTCAATAGGAATGCCCGCCCGTTCCAGCACGGCCCTGAGCATATCTACATCGCCGCACTCCAAGCCGAAATGCCGCTGGCGGTCCGTGCCTGCCCCTGTTTCATCGACAGAAATGTGGATATCCAGTCCGCCAGCGTCAAACCAAAGACCGCCGCGCGCGCGCAACGGTTCGGGTTTCGGGATCTCCGGCAGACCCAGCAGGCCGCCGTAAAATGCGCGCGCCGCGTCGTCGCCTTCTCTTGGCATTGTCACATTTACATGGGTGAGTCTCATGGCGTCTCCCAATCTCGTTCCTGGAAACCATTCTACCGCAGATTGGCGCTGGCGAATGCGGCCGTATGCCAAATCCATAGCGCGGAAACAAGGGCAGCGCCGCGTGTTGCGAAGGTCCCCCTTTGAGGGGGTGAAGGGGGATGTTCTTCTCTTCAGTTTCGCTTTGCGGCCCGACAGTTCTCTTCAACCTGCGGGCTTGCCCGTTGCCTGATTCACCACGACCCGCATGCGCGCGGTATCACTGACCGGCTTGCCCGCTTCAATATCGGACTCGGTAAAGGTCGCCATGAGGATCTGCTTCGCGCCCTTCCGCTCGTGATCGTAGATGATATAAATGGTTCCGTCCGGCGCCTGGACGCCGTCGGGATACGAGCATTCGCGTTCGTCAATGACCAGCCCGCCCGTCCAGGTTTGCCCGTCGTCATCGGATAGAAACGCGGTGAGGTGCGTGCGCTTCTTCAGCTCCGGCGAGTTGTGCCGCACGAGCAGCAGCTTTCCGGACGTCAGCCGCCGGATGAAGAACCGCGCAGTCTTTACGTGTGGAATTGTCTTGGACGGCCCCAGCACCTCCCAGGTTGCACCACGGTCCTTGGAGAGCGCCTCCCCAACGCCGTACGACGCGCGCACGAGCAACCAGAGGTCGCCGTTCTTCCTCTCCACGAGCATGTGCTCATCGCACGAGCGTCCCTTCACGTCGCAGCTCCCGCGCTTCGTCCACGTGGCGCCCTGGTCATTGGAGGCATAGACATGCGATCCCGTGCTGGCGCTGATGTCATGCGCATGTGATGGGTCTGCGACGTTTGGCTTATCCGGCCAGATGGACACCGGCAACAGCCAATCTCCCGTGCTCAGCACGATAGGCTTGTTCATCATGATGCCATCGCAGATCCGGCGCGGTTCGGACCACACAGGGTCTTCCTGGTCTGGCTGTTCGGTTACAACCGCCCAGACACCCGCGCGCCCGTCCCAATGCGTGTAACCCTGCGCCCAGAAGAACCACAGGCGGCCCAGGGGGTCCACCCAGAGACAGGGATCGAAGGTGCGGACCGGACCCGGCATATCGACCACCAGCTTCACACCGGTCCACGTCGTCCCGTCGTCGCCGCTGGTGGCTAGCATGCAATAGTTTTCGGGGCCTTCAGTGGGTCCCCCGCCGTACCACGTGGCCCACAGGCGGCCTCCAGGTGCACGCTCTAGCCCCGGTATGCCCTGGAAGATACGAGTGTCATCCGCGAACTCGGGTCCCGGATTCGCGATGATCGAAGGCGGCGCGAGCGCGAGGTCCTCCGAGGCGGTCTGGGCGGCAGCCGACGCGCACCCCAACAGCAGAAGGAGAGCCCATGTTGTCAACACCCCAAGCTCTCGTCTTCGCATGACGTTACTCCTTACTCGCTCGCCAAACACAAACTCCCATCATTCGGGATACTCGCCCGAGAGTCTCATTCCCATTCTACGGTCCCGTTGTCTGCCGGACAAGCAATGAACTACCTGTGCCCCACGTCTTGACGGCGTCCTCCTCCCATATCTCCCATGATTCCCATACTTCCCATACGCGAAGATTCGCGGGCTCGCCGAATTGAGCCAGCCCGCGCGCATGGTGTACATTTACCCCCGTGTGCGTGGGGAATCTACGGAGTATTCATCATGAGCAACCAACTTTCTCGCAGATCGTTTCTTAAAAGGGCCTCCGCGGCCAGCATAGCCGTGCCGCTGATTCTGCCGCGCCTGAGCCTTGCATCGCCGCCTTCCAGCCGCTTGCAGCATGCGGCTATTGGTGTCGGCGGACAAGGCGCCTCCGACTTGGGCAACATCTTCAGCAGCGAAAAGGTAGACGTCATCGCGCTGTGCGACGTCGATGAAAACACGTTGAACAAGGCGGCCCAAACATACCCCGGCGCGCGCTTGTACCGCGACTGGCGCGAGATGCTGGACAAGGAAGAGAAGAATATCGACTCGGTAAACGTGTCGACCCCCGATCATACCCACGCGCCCGCGTCGATGACCGCGATCCGCATGGGCAAGCACGTGTTCTGCGAGAAGCCCTTGACGCATGATGTCTACGAGGCGCGCCAAGTGACCTTGGCGGCCCGGAAGAAGCGTGTCGCCACCCAGATGGGTATCCAGATTCACAGCCACGACTACTATCGCACCGCCGTCCACTGGCTGAAGGAGGGCGCTATCGGCAAGGTGAAGGAATGGCACTCCTGGAGCGCCGCAATCTTCACGACCGAGACCAAGAAACGGCCCGAAGGCAGTGACCCCATTCCCGCCGGGCTGGACTGGGACCTGTGGCTGGGCACCGCGCCCGAGCGTCCGTACAAAGAGAAGGTCTACCATCCGTTCTGGTGGCGGTGCTGGCGCGATTTCGGCGGCGGCGCCACGGGCGATTTCGGCTGCCACATCTTCGACCCCGTCTTCACCGCCCTCAACATCGGCGTCCCGCTCACCATCTCCAGCGAGGCGGAATGCGTCAGCGAGGAAGTGCACCCCGCTTGGACGGTTACCCGATACGTCTTTGAGGGCGCCGAAATGACGGTGGGCAAAACCATCAACGCGACCTGGATGGACGGCGGCAAGATGCCCTCCAAGGATGTTTCACCGCACCTGCCCCAGGACTTCGCGTTTCCTCCCAGCGGCTCGATACTCATCGGCGAGGAAGGTTCGCTGATCATCCCGCACGTGGGCGAGCCCGCGTTGTATCCGGTGGAGAAGTTCAAGAGTTACCCGAAGCCTGAACTGGCCCCGCTCAACCACTATCACGACTTTGTCGAAGCGGCTTTGGGCAACGGCGTGGCGGGAGCGAATTTCGACTTCTCCGGGCCCATGGCGGAGGCGGTGCTCCTCGGGAACATCGCAAACCGCTTTCCGGGCCAGACCCTCGAATGGAACGCCAAGCGGCTGCGCTTCACCAACTTCCGGGAAGCCAACAAATACCTCAAGCGCTCCTATCGCAAGGGATGGAAGGTCAGGGGGCTTTAGCGCCTCGTCGCAGTTCTTGAACAGGAAGAAGGATGGATTCCCGTGACGGCGAATCCATCCTTCCGTGTTGCAGGCTGCTATTCGGGCCGCGGCTCAGCCCAAATCGAACAACGCCACGACAGGCGCGAACGTCTTCGTCGCGGGGAATCGATTCGGGTAGCGGTTAAACTCCACGTGACCATCCATGTACAGCGTGTTCGCACCACCGGGAATGTGATTGAACTGCGCGCTCTCGGTCGAGGTCGTCGTGACCGCGTCCCACATCACGGGGATCTCCGACTGCGACAGGGCGCTGCCAGCAGGATTGTTGATGTCCGTCGTCACAAACCGCTCGATACCTTCCTTCAAGCGGTATAGCGTCGATCCGGTCGCGTTGCCGAGTGATGATCCGGGCGGGGTCGATATGACAGAGAACATGCCGTGAACCACGGCACTATTGATGTCTCCATCCAACGCCGTGTCATTGGACGGGTCTTTGTCCCCCAGGACGCCATTGAAGAACGGTGGAAAGTTGGACAACGCACCCATAAGGTAAGCCATCTGCGATGAAATCAGCGAAGAGGGGAAGCCAAGACTGCCGGTGTCGAGTGTAGGATCGTCATCCGCCACCTTGTCGAGAAGATAGCCATAGTACAAATAGCTGACGTCCGGCTTGGCCGGGATCCCCTTATATGCGCACGACTGGCCCGCCGCGTCTTCCAGAATATCCAGCGGGTTCTCCTCGCCGGCTTCCTTGTCCGATGGGCAAACCAGCACATGCAAATCCGCCAGATACTCGGGGTGCAGCGCGGAGATCGATGGCGCGAGGCTTGCCTTGGTACCGCCGTTCACACAAGTGGCCGGTACGGCAGCGCCCCAAGGCTGGTCGGAGTGAATGCGCGGGAAGATTCCTTTCGACTCCCCTGAGTACATTTTGAAGACAAGCCCCATCTGCTTGAGATTGTTCGCGCAACTGGCCCGGCGGGCCGCCTCCCGCGCGCGGGCAAGGGCCGGTAGAAGAATAGCCGCAAGTATTCCTATGATTGCGATAACCACCAGTAGCTCTATAAGCGTGAAACCCTTTTTGTGCATCCTACTTCCTCCGGAAGACTCAAAAGCCCTCCACTTGCGCGCCGGAAGCGCGTGTTGCTCATCCGATGGATATTCCGAGTCGCCGGACCATCGCCAGGCCGCCGGAAGTGTACCAGAAGAGTCCGTCCTGTTTCCTCGTTTATTGAGCGGAGTCCGGCGCCGCCTCGATCCGGTACAGGTGGGTTTTCGACCTCAGAAACAACGCCTTCCCGACAGCCGCGGGAGATGCCATAAACCCTTCTTCCAGGACATTTTCCGCCAGAACTTCAAAGGCGCGTCCCACGCGAAGCACCACAGTTTTTCCCTGGGTGCTGCAGAAGTACATCCGGTCTCCTGCATAGATGGGCGAGGTTACGTAGTTGCCGCCAATCCGCTCGCTCCATACCACCGCCCCGGAGCTTGCCCCCAGACAGGTGACCGTGCCGCTATTGCTGACGATGTACAGCAGGCCATCCACCAGGATAGGCGAAGGTTCCTGCGGCACATCGGGACCTTCAAACTTCCACGCGACATGGGTGTTGGTGACATCGCCCTCGCCATCCACGCGGATCGCGAGCAGTTCCGCTTTTCCCCGGCCCGATGTGATGAACGCCAACCCCTCGCCATACACGGGCCGCGTCGCCGGGGTATACCCAACAAGGCTGGCCCTCCAGATTTCGGCGCCGGTTCGCGGGTCGTATGAAAACGCGCACGACGAGCCAATGCTCAGCATTTGAGTCTTCCCCGCTGCGTCGATCACGAGCGGTGTGCTGAACGCTTTCCGCATGTCGCCTTCGCGTTTCGGCCTGCCCTGCTCGTCCAGATCGTTCCACACGGTCGTGCGATCGGTCTTCCACACCGTTTCGCCGCTCGTTTTGTCGAGGGCCACGGTATACTCCATGTCCACCCCGTCAAACGTGAGCACCAAAAGATTCTCAAAGAGGATCGGCGAAGAACCTGGCCCACGATAGTGTCTGCATGGAAGGTCTTGGCGTTGCCACAGAATGTCTCCGTTCGCAGCGTCGAGGCACGCCGTCCCGTAGCTGCCGAAGTGGACGTACACACGTTCCGGCTCAACGACTGCGGTCGGCGAGGCGTAACAATTCACCGCGTTCCCCAGCGGTTCCGGATTGTCGCAGTGAAAGATCTTCTTGTTAACGCGTATCTGGCCCGTTGTGGCGTCCACCGCGATCGCGAAAAACTCGTGCCCGTCCTCGGTCGCGGTCGTCAACCACACGTCATTTCCCAGGATGACCGGCGAAGACCAGCCGCGATGCGGGATCGCCGTCTTCCAAACCACATTCTCGGTCTCGCTCCAGTGGAGCGGCAATGCGATCGCGTCAGCGCCGCCATCCACGTGGCCGTTCGCATGCGGACCCCGAAACTCCGGCCAGCCCTCCTGAGCGAAGGTTATCCCCGCGCTGCCCAGCGCGATCAGGACGGCTACCCCTTGCCAGCGCCGGAACCTCATTAACACCGTCCAGTTCTCCGCGAAAGTTGTCATGTGGCCCGCTCCTTTTCGCAGAGCATGTCATGTTGCCGCGCCACGCCGCAACCACACGCCGCTGGTGCCTATGCCCCGTCATGGCGTAAAATCAGCCGGGGGACCGCGAATACACTAATTCTGGGGAGAGAGTCGATGAGCCGAGGCTACGAGATTCAC
Source organism: Candidatus Hydrogenedentota bacterium (assembly GCA_020849535.1). Classification (GTDB taxonomy): domain Bacteria; phylum Hydrogenedentota; class Hydrogenedentia; order Hydrogenedentales; family SLHB01; genus JAHDWY01. Next base: position 4,907 of record JADLGB010000182.1, on the reverse strand, counting down.
GTTATCGCCAACACACATTGGGACCGGGAATGGCTGTACAACTTCCAGGAAACGAGGTTGATGCTCGTCGAGTTGCTCGACTTGCTCCTCGATGTCCTCGACACGGAGTCTGAGTACAAGTCTTTCCTGCTGGACGGCCAATCCGTGCCCATTGAAGATTACCTCGAGATTCGGCCTCAGAACCGCGCCCGGATCGAGCGGCATGTCGCGGATGGCCGGTTGCTCATTGGCCCTTGGTACACACTCCCGGAGTGTTTCAGCGTCAATGGGGAAGCGCTGGTCCGCAACCTGACGTATGGTCACCGCGTTTCCCGCGCCTTCGGAAACGTGATGAAGGTGGGGCACACCGCGTTTTCTTACGGCCAGAATTCCCAGATGCCGCAGATCTACTCGGGGTTCGGCATAGATGTCATGCTGTTTTATCATGGCGTTTCGCACGATGAGGTCGCAAACGAGTTCATCTTCGAAGCTGCCGACGGCACCCGCATCCTCGGTTCGCAGATGAGTTCCGGTGCGCGCTACAACTTCTATCATAATGTCTACCGGCCCGCTGTTTTCGGCAAGGCCATTGCCGATCGTATGTACGAGTGGGGGGAAGGCGGCCTACCCTTCCACCTCTGCCGTGAAGATCGCGCCGCGGGCCATCACATCCTGCTGGACCCGGTGCGCGGGTTTGACCGCGCCCGCGCGCGCGAATGCATCGCCGCGCTTCGCGACAAGGAAGTGGCCATCGCCACCACCAGATACCTCGCGTTCATGATGGGGCACGACAGCAGCCTCCCGGATCTCATCGAACTCGAACTCATCAAGGAAGCCCGCAAGGTCCTCCAGGGCGATACGATCCTCCACAGCCGCTTGCCCGACCTTATGGAGAAAGTCAAAAAGGCCGCAAAAAACCTCACCGTGCTCAAAGGCGAACGGCGCACGCCGGTGCTGATGAACCAACGTATGCACCTGTACAGCGACGTGCTGTCCAGCCGCACGCGTGTCAAGCGTCTCAATGCACTGGCCGAGCAGGCCCTGCAGCGCTGGGCGGAGCCCTTTGCCGCGCTGGCCTGGCGTCTCGGCGCCGAGTATCCGGCCACGCCCCTCGACCTCGCCTGGAAGACGCTTCTGAAATGCCAGCCGCATGACAGCATATCGGGCAGTGGAGTGGACGACATCGAACGCGATGTGCGCGACCGCTTGAGGCAGACCGCCAACCTATCGGACGCAGTCCTGGCGCGCAGCCTCCAGCATATTCAGCGCCGCATCGACAACTCGGATTCAGGGCGCGACGACATTCTGCTTACGGTCTTCAATGCCTCGCCTCAGGCACGGTCCGAAGTGGTGACGGCCGTTGTGGATGTCCCGCGCACGAGCGCGATGAGCGCCTTTCAGATAGCAGCCTGTGGCGCGGCTTCTGCGGCGAGCCGCAAGCCTGCGCCCGTACAAGTGGCCACCCGCAGACCGCACCATGCGGTCGTCAATCACGCCGCGGACGCCACCTACATGCTCGAAAGCGAGCAAGTGAAGTTCCACTTCGAGGCGCAAGATGTTCCCGCGTTCGGTTATCGCACTTATCGCCTGGCCCCATGCAAAACCTTCGGACGCGGCAGCATGGTGTGTGGCCAGCACACCATGGAAAACGAACACCTCGGTGTCCAGATCAACAGCGACGGCACGCTGAACCTTTTGCACAAGGCCTCGGGCGAGTTGTACGAGGGTCTGCACTATTTTGAGGATGGGGGAGAGGTGGGCAACGCGTGGATGCACATCGAGCCTGCCATGGACCGCATCATCTCCAGTATCGGCGCACCCGTTACCATCTCCCTCGAAGAGAACGGACCCCTTCTCGCGCGTTTCCGCATCGACTACCACATGACCGTTCCCGCGCGCTTCGATGAGGGCACCGGCGACGCGTGGCGGCGGCTGGATGGCGGCGGCAGTGCGTCGCGACGCAGCGATGAGATGGTTCCGCTCACCATTACCTCGTATGTCACCCTCCGCGAGGGTGCCCGATCGGTGGACATAACAACGCAATTCACGAATACGGCACGCTACCATCGCCTTCGCGTGCTATTCCCAACATGGCGCAATACGAAAACGTGCCATGTCGAAACTCCCTTCGACGTCGTGGAACGCCCGACCACCCATGCCCCAGACAGTCCGTGGCAGGCCGCCAACGCCACCTTTCCCATGCAGCGGTTTGTGGATGTGAGCGACAAGCGTGGAGGCCTCACCATCATTAATGACGGCTTGCGCGAATACGAAATCACTCCGGACACGGATCTGGCGGTGGCCCTGACCCTCGTCCGTGCGTACGAGATCGCGCTCACGACCGTCAGCAAACGCTGGGAACGCCACCCGGAGATGGAGCTGTCGCAGTGTCTGGGCGAGCACGAGTTCCGCTATTCCATCTACCCGCACGCGGGTCCGTGGGAAAAGGCGAACGCCTACACCGAAGTTGAGCGTCTTGCCGTGCCGCTCGAGTTGGCGCAGGCTGGCCCGCACGGTGGCGACCTGCCGCAGCGGTTGAGCCTGTTGAGTGTCACGCCGTCAAATGCCGTCGTCAGCGCACTCAAACAGTCCGAAGACGGAAAGGCTCTTGTCCTCCGTCTCTTCAACCCAACGGAAAAGAAACTGGATGCTGAGATCAAGACCCATGCGAGAATCCGCGCGGCCCATTTGCTGACGCTCGAGGAGCTTCCGGTGAAGAATCTTACCGCACAGGCCAAGTCGGTAAAGCTCACGCTCGCGCCCAAGAAGATCGTTACCGTGAAGCTTGACACGGATTTCATTTAGAGTTCGTGTCGAGTGGTTCGCGGGGAGGAAAGTCACTGCCATGTATCGCACATTTACGAGAAGGGAATTCCTTGGGCGGACAGCCGCAGGCGCTGCGATCGCGGCCCTGCCGGAAATGGTTGGGCATGCCGAGGCGGCCCCCACGGCCAAGCCCAACATCATTCTGATCCTGGCGGACGATCTCGGCTACGGTGATCTCGGTTGCTACGGGCAAACCCAGATCGAGACACCCAATCTCGACCGTCTCGCGCAAGAAGGCACGCGTTTCACGCAATGCTATTCCGGCTCGCCCGTCTGCGCCCCGTCGCGGTGTTGTCTCATGACGGGCATGCACAACGGCCATGGCCGCATTCGAGACAACATCCCCCACGACATCTGGCTTCAGCCGGACGATCGCACAGTTGCCGAGGTTCTCAAACAGGCAGGCTACCGTACCGGCGCCATAGGTAAATGGAGCCTCGGCAACCCCGGCTCGTGGGGCGTGGCGAACTTCCAGGGTTTCGACTACTTTTACGGACACCTCGACCAGGACCAGGCGCACTTCTACTATCCCGACTATCTTTGGGAAAACGACAAGGTCGTCCACTTGACCGGCAATCGCGGTGGGCAGATGAAGGATTACACCTGCGACCTCTTCACGAAAAAGGCACTGTCGTTTATTGAAGATAATCGGCAGTCGCCGTTCTTTCTGTACCTCGCCTACACATGGCCCCACTGGTCTGACTACGACCATGAATCGCCGGAATCGCTCATCGTCCCAGACGATGCGCCTTATACGGAACGCCCTTGGCCGCAAGTCGAAAAAAACTATGCGGCCATGGTCACCCGCATGGACCGCGATGTGGGCCGGCTGGCAGCTCTGCTGAAGGAATTAGGCCTGGATGAGAACACCTTGGTTTTGTTCACGAGCGACAATGGTCCCTCCGCCGAAGCCTTGCATTCCGTGGACTTTTTCGACAGTAACGGCCCGTTGCGCGGGACCAAGCGCGAGCTATACGAAGGCGGCATCCGCGTGCCAATGATTTCCCGCTGGCCTGGTCATGTCCCCGCAGATCGCGAGAGTGACGAACCCTGGGCCTTCTGGGATGTCATGCCCACGCTGGCCGAGATCGCAGGGCTTCCTCCGTTATCCGGAATCGACGGTATCTCCATGGCGCCAACGCTGCTTGGCCATGACAAAACTCAGCGGCACGAGTACTTGTATTGGGACTATGCCCACGCGCGCGGCACGTTTTCTCAGGCGCTGCGAGTGGACCACTGGAAAGGCGTGCGCAATGGCCCCGGTGCACCGCTGGAAATCTACAACCTCGCTGAGGATCCCGGCGAAACACGAGATGTGGCGGACCAACACCCCGACGTTGTGTCCCGCGTCGAAGCTTTGATGACGGCCGCCTACACGGAATCACCGGACTATCCCATCAAACCTGCCGCGCCCCAGGACACCTGACACCTGCCGCGGCCACGAGGCCCATTACCTCATTTGAACGTACCCATATCGTCGCTTAGACAATGCGGAAATCACCGGTCGCTACGCGCTTGACGGATTACCCGTTTCAGCTCAAATTTGGCAGTTGAATGGGACAGACCCCGTCTTTCGCGTAGGCTTTGCGTAGCGAAACACGGGGTCTGTCCCTAACCCCGAGGTCAATTGCCGAATTTGGGTTCAAGGCTTGGCGAAAGAGATGGGAAAAACCCACGGAGGTATACCTCATGACATACGCAATCGGACGCAGAACGATGATCGGTGCCGCGGGTGCGGCGGTGCTCGCAAGTGCTTTCGCCCGTAACGCCGGTGCGCAAGAGACTCCCAAGAAACGCAAAATCATCGCCGTTTGCTGCAGCTTGCGCAAGGGCAAGACGACCTCCGCCGCCTTGACACATTGCCTGAACGCGGCCAAGGAACAGGATGCCGATCTGGACACGGAACTCATTGAACTCGCGGAACTGAACATTCCGGCCCAAGTGGCTCTCGGCCTGCCGCTGAAACCGGGCGAGTTGGATGACTTTCCCGGCGTCGCCGAAAAGCTGCTCGACCCCGCCGTGGCGGGACTCGTCGTCGGTTCGCCGGTCTACTTCGGTACGATGAGCGCCCTGTGCAAAGCCTTCCTGGACCGTTGCATGGC